>DASXAN010000488.1:0-3897 GCA_036406755.1 Gemmataceae bacterium | reverse complement strand
AAACGCAGCCAGAGCAACATGGCTACGACGTACACGCCGCCGAAGACGAGGAAATTGACCGTCCAGCCGTGCGGAGCGAATCGATCCAGCACCCAACCCGTTGTGATCCCTGCAGCGGCTCCGCCGAGGTTGCCGACGGTGTTCATGCACCCGGCCACGATGGCCGCATGCCGCCGGCCGATGTCCTGGCAGGTCGCCCAGGCCGACCCCATCGCCAGGTCGTTGAAGAAGCCGGTCAGGGCCAGCGGCACGGCGAACGACCACGGCCCGGGCGCGACGATGCAGTACAAGTACAGCGGCACGCACACCCCGTGGCCGACCATGCCGAAGATCCGCCGGCCCCACTTGCGGTTGCCGGTGCGGCGGATGTGGCGGTCGGTCAGCCAGCCGCCGGCGAGGCAGCCGGCCGCCCCCAGCAGGAGCGGGCCGCCCTTGGCGATCGACCCCCAGACGCTGTCCTTGCTGACGCCGTGCATCTCCTCCAGGTACGCCGGCAGGTAGTACACGTTGAAGTACCAGCCGTACGACATCAGGAAGTACATGGCGCAGATGGCCCACAGGTTCCAGCTCCGTAGCAGCTCGCCCCACGGCACGCGCGCGTGGGCCCGCTCCGTCGCCCCCTCGGTGCCGGCCCGGATCAGTGCCAGCTCCGCCTCATTGACGCCCGGCTTCTCCTCCGGCCGGTTGCGGAACCAGGTCGCGAAGGCCACGCACCACGTCACCCCGATCAGGCCGAACAGCACGAACGCCGCCCGCCAGGACAGGTCTAACTTCTCCACGAGCAGCACCCAGACCAGTGGCGTCAGCCCGCCCATGAGCCGGCCGGACATCCAGACGTAACCCTGGGCCATGCCCCGTTCCGTAACCGGGAACCAGTTGTGCAGCGCCCGGGTAATGTTGGGGAAGGCCCCCGCCTCCCCCATGCCGAACAGGAAGCGGATCACCACCAGGGTCGTCAGGCCGACCAGCGTGACGCCCCCCACTTGCACGCCCACCAGCGAGGTGAGGGCCGTGAAGAACGACCACCACAGTACGATGCGGATCAGCGTCGAGCGCGGGCCGAAGACGTCGCCGAGCCAGCCGGTCGGCACCTCGAACAGGGCATAGGCGAGGCTGAACGCGGTGAACGTGGCCTTTAGCTCGTCCACGCTCACCAGCCCCAGCGCCTCCCGCTGGTGCCCCTGAGACGTGCCGATGCTGACGCGGTCGAGGTAGGTAATCGCGGCGAGGGAGCAGGCGAAGGCGAGGACGCCGTAGCGGACGCGGGTCAGGGTAGCGGTCGGGGTGGCCGTCGCGGGAGAGCCGTTCATGGGCCGGCGGTCCGGGGTCGGTGGGCGGGCGCGGGCGGCCCCACTGTACCCGCCGCGGCGCGGGCGTGCAATCGTTCGGATGAGAAGTGAAGGGATCAGCGGCCCGACGGCGGCCGCTGGCCGGACGGCGGTGTCGGCGGCGGGGCGGTCGGCGGCTGCGTACTCGGCGACCGCGAGCCGGGCGGCGTCGGTGACGTCGGGCGGGAGCCGGGCGAACTCGACCCCGGCGGTGCGTTGGGCGGCATCGACCCCGGCGACAGAATCCCCGGCGCCTGGGCCGGGAGCACGGTCGGGATCAACCTCAGCTGCGCCGACTGCGGCGGCTGGCCGCGAACCTGCGGCGGTTGCACCAGCTGCAGCGACAGGAAGATGTCGTTCTTGTTGCAGTCCACCCGGTCCTGGTGGACGAGGCGGTTGTTCTGCTTCGGGTCGTAGACGCCGATAAGCCGCGGGCCGGCGGCGGCGATCGGGTCCCAGGCCACCTCGCCGGGGTAGAGCGTGTGCGCCTTGCCGGGCCGGGCCTGCTTCACCTGCCCGTTGACGATGACCACGTCGGACGCCTGGACGATGACGACGGCGTTGGTGTTGTTCTTGTACCCGAGCCAGGCGGCGTCGGCGCACGCCGGGACGAGCACGGCCGCGAGGACCGCGAGGCCGAATACGGCCGTCCGCCCACTGTGACGCCACCCGTCCATCGTACGTACTCTCATCGGGAACGCGAGCTCTTCCCTGCTGAGACGTATCGTACTTCAGGACTTGCGCCGCGCAAACGAAAAACCGTGATTCAGATCACAAATGAGGCGGCCGGCGGGATTCACCGCCGGCCGCCCCAAATGTTGTCTCGAAAATCGCTTACGCCACAGCCCGGGTGTCGTTCTTACGCCGGCGGATGCGATTCTCGAAGGTCCTCGTCTCCTTGGCCGCCAGGTTGAACGCCGGCTTGGTCCAGGCGGTCAAGTCCGGCCCGAACCCCGCCTTTTCCCCGGCCTCCGCGACGTGCCGCAGCAAGTCCCCCTTCTCGCAGACGCCTTCTTCCACCAGCTTCGCCTCGTAGTCGAGCAGCCGCTGCTGGAGTTCCTCGCCGTTGGCCGGCAGCTTGTGCGTCGCCGGCTCGGCCTTGCGGGCCGGCAGAGTCCTCGGCCGCTCTTCCTCGACGACCGGCAGGGCCGCCTTGCCCGACCGCTTCGGCAGGGCGAATGGCGGCAGCGTCGGTGTGCCGCGGAACTGCCGCTTGACCGGGTCGTAATCGACCCACTGTGACGGCAGGCGGTAAAGATACCGGCCGACGCCGAACTTGACCGCGGCCCGCTTGAGCGCGTCGCTGAAGGCGGCCTTCATGCGGTCGCCGCCGTCGGGCTGCTCGCTCGGGCCACCGACGTCCATCTTCGTAACCCACTCGCCGCCGATCTTCAGCCGCAGCCGGCAGAGCACCGAGTTATCCGGCAAGACTTCGTACTCGTCCTGCCAGCCCTCGACGCCGAGCACGTCGTCGAGCCGGTCCTGGATGACGCGGGCATCGACATAGGCCAGGGCCAGGGCGCGGTTGCCCTGGATGACCTGGGGCTTGAACTTCACTTCCTTCAAGTCGAACGGCGCGGACAGCGCCTGGGTAATCGTCTTCACGTCGGACTCGTCGGACACGACCACGGGCACGTTGACCACTTCCGCCATGACACGTCTCCTTCGCACAGTTGCTCGGGAGCCGCCGCGAAAGTTAGAGCGTCGTGGCTGACCGGCGGGTTCTCCCGACAGTTATAGTGTACATCAGTTCTACAATCAGAGTCGAGGTCGGTGGTTCGCCTGACATAAGTTTTTACGTGGAAGTGTCTTGGGCCTTCAGCGGGAGCCATCGGCCGGCTAGCGGAATTGGCTTGCAAATGTACAAATATACCCTAGATTCGCGGTGGAGGCGCAGCGGGCATCAGCCCGAGGATCCAGGCAATGTCAGACCGCGAACTCACGACCGGTTGGTACGGCGAACGATGGCACGGGTCCGGTCCCGAAGTGTTGGGCTGTCCCAAAATGTCCCGTTTTGTCACCCCAGAAAAAGATGTTATTTCGCCGGCGGACCCGTCTCCGCGGCGGTCAGCGGCTCAGCCGCACGTGCCCGGGCGGCGGCTCCAGCCCGGCCAAGCCCATTGCCAGCCGCAGGAACTCGTCCGCCAGCCGCTGCGTCTGCTCGTCCACCCGCCGGCACACCGCCTGCCAGTCGGCGTCGCTTTGCCCGGCCGCACGCGGGGCGGAGCAGACTTCGATGTACGCCTTCGCTTTCGGCTCGGTGCCGCTCGGCCGGAGGACCACCTTCGCCTCCTCGCCGAGTCGGAACACCAGCACGTTCCGCCCGGCCGCGTCGGTCGCCCCCTTGATCGGACCCATTCGCCCGTTCGGGTCGCGCAAGTCTTCGAACCCAGTGACCGCCAGCCCGGCGATGGACTGTGGCGGGTCGCCTCGCAGCCGGTCCAGCATCCGGGCCATGTTCTGCTTGCCCTCGAGGCCCGGCATGACGATCGTCATCAGCTCGTTGCGGAAGTAGCCGAACTGCCGCGCGATCGCATCGAGGGCGTCCATGACCGTCTTGCCGTGCCGC
>DASXAN010000487.1:0-1798 GCA_036406755.1 Gemmataceae bacterium | reverse complement strand
GCTTGATCAGGCCGGGGTAGAAGCGGTTCATCCGCGTGGACGTCGTCGTGCCGATGCAAATCTTCTCGTACCGGCCGTCCGGCAGCTTCTTGACGCCCGGGGCGGTGTGAAGGCAGACGGCCCCGGTCAGGTCGGTCGGCGGCGGCACGCCCTCGTCGAAGATGCGGATCTGTGTGGCGTCGCGGATGCCGTAGATGTGGCCGTCAACGTAGACGGTGTCTTCGAGCCGGAGCTCGCGGACGACCTCTTCGGTGAGCGGCGTTTGCAGCGTGATCTCGGCCATGCGATTGCCCCGCCTCAGTCGGAATAGGTGACGTTGCCCGCCGGGTCGATCGTCGCACACGCCCGCTCGCCGCGCCAGCACTGCATGTTGACGGCGACGGGCAGCTGGCTGATGTGCGTGTGCGCCCACTCGATGTTGACGGCCAAGGCCGTGGTTTCACCGCCCAGCCCCTGGGGACCGATGCCGGTTTGGTTGATGAGGTCGAGCAACTCGGTTTCGAGCTGGGCCACCAGCGGGTCGGGGTTGTGGGTGCCGACCTTGCGGAAGCAGCTCGCCTCCTTCGCCAGGGCCGCGGCGAGGTCACTGGTGCCGCCGAGGCCGATGCCGACGATGGTCGGCGGACAGGGGTTGGCGCCGGAGTCGAAGACGCATTCGAGGACGAACTTCTTGACGGCCTTCACGCCGTCGGCCGGCTTGAGCATGCGGAGGAAGCTCATATTCTCCGAGCCGGAACCCTTCGGGGCCATCCACATCTCGATCGCGTCGGAGTCGGGGACGAAGTCGATCTTGACGATGGGGATCCCCTGGCCGGTGTTGGTCTGGGTGTTTTTGCGGGTGAGCGGGTGGACGGAGTTGGAGCGGAGCGGGTACTCCTTGGTGGCGCGCTCGCACGCGACCCGCAGGCGGCTCTTGACCTCGGCCAGGTCAAGGTTGAGGCGGCTGCCGACGTAGAGCTTGTAGATCGGCAGCCCCGTGTCCTGGCAGACCATCATGTCCTTCTCGTCGGCCAGCTCGACGTTCTTCAGCACCGTGAGCATGACCTTGGAAGCCGTCTGCTGGCCGGCCCGGGTTTCGGCGTCGTAACCCTTCTTCAGGCCGGCGCGGACGTCCTTGGGAATGTCCTTGAGCGCCCGGATGTAGAGCTCGCGGGCGGCGTCTTCGATGGTGTCGTAGATGATGCCGGTGGCGGTGGCGGGCATTACCTGATCCTTGTCAGACACGAACGGGCTTCCGGAGCGCTTCCGGCGGTTGGAGTCGCGTGAACTGGACGGGGACTGTCCACGTCCGCAGGCTCCCATCTTGGGGGGCCATGCAAATGTTCTTGAACCACGCCGGGTCCTGATTCGGGAAATCCTGGCGGTAGTGGGCGCCGCGGGATTCTTCCCGCAACAGTGCGCTCGTAGCAATCATTTCCGCAACGACGGTCATGTTAGCAAGATTCAGGACTTCGTTCCATTTGGCGTTGTAGACCGCCCCGCCGGAGCCGTCGGCGGCGGCAACCTGACCTTTGAGGCTTCGCAGCTCGCCGACGGCGGCACGAAGGTCGTCGCCGTTGCGGACGACGCCGACCTTCCGCCACATCACGTCCTCCAGCTTGGTGCGGAGGACGAACGGGTTCGCGCCGCCCGTCCGCTCCAGCGGCTCCGCCCACCGGTCGCACAGTTCGCGGACCTGGCCGGCCGATACACTCGTGGCCGGGCGGCGAGCGACATACTCGGCCATGGCGTCGCCGGCGCGGGCCCCGAAGACGACGGAGTCGGCGACGCCGTTGCCGCCGAGGCGGTTGGCGCCGTG
>DASXAN010000486.1:0-8728 GCA_036406755.1 Gemmataceae bacterium | reverse complement strand
GTTCGCCCGAGAGGCGCACGTCCTCGGCCGGCTGCACCACCCGGGCATCGCGCAGGTCTACGCCGCCGGCGTGACGGAGGACGGCCAGCCCTACTTCGCCATGGAGCTGGTGCACGGTCCGCCCCTGTTGGAGTACGCCGGTCGGCACCGCCTCGACACCGCCGCCAGGCTGGCGCTAGTGGCGCGGGTCTGCGACGCGATTCAGCACGCCCACGACCACGGGTTCATCCACCGCGACCTGAAGCCGGCCAACGTCCTGGTCGACGAAACCGGCCAGCCGAAGGTCCTCGACTTCGGCGTTGCCCGGGCCACCGACGCCGACCTGCACACGACCGCCGGTACGGAGGTCGGCCAGGTCGTCGGCACGCTCGGGTACATGAGCCCGGAGCAGGTGGCCGGGGACCCGGCCGCCCTCGACCTCCGCTCGGACGTGTACGCCCTGGGGGTGGTGCTGTTCGAACTCCTGGCCGGGCGACTGCCATACTCGCTGCGGGGCCTGCCGCTGGCCGAGGCGGCCCGGGTCATCCACGACCGCGACCCGGACCGGCTCGGGTCGGTGGACACCGCCCTGCGGGGCGACGTGGAGACCATCGTCGGCAAGGCGCTGGCGAAGGACAAGGGCCGCCGGTACGGCTCCGCCGGGGCGCTGGCGGCGGACATCCGCCACTACCTGGCCGGTGAGCCGATCGCCGCCCGGCCGGCGTCGGCTTGGTACCAGTTCCGCAAGTTCGCCCGGCGGAACAAGGCGGCGGTAGCCGGCGTGGCCGCCACGTTCGCCGCCCTGGTGGCGGGGCTGGCCGTGGCAGTGACGTTCTGGCTGGGCGAGGCCGAGCAGCGGCAGATAGCGGACGAACAGCGGCGATTGGCCGACAATCAGCGGCACGAGGCGGTGCGGCAGGCGTACGAGGCTCGGCTCGCGGCGGCGCTGGCGGCCCTGCGCGACTTCCAGACGGCCGACGCGGCCCGCCACCTGGACGAGGCGCCGGTCGACCTGCGGGGCTGGGAGTGGCGGCACCTGCACGCCCAGCTGGACGACAGCCTCGGCGTGGTCCGCGGGCTGCTCGACACGCAGTTCGCCACCGACTTTGCCCCCGCCGGCGGCCGGGTGATCGGGTTCCGCGCCGACGAGGCGGCGGGCAAGCGGGTCGCCCGCCCGCAGGTGTGGGACGCCCTGACAGGGGCGCCCGTCGGCGACGCCGGTGTGGTCGGGTCCGACCCGCTTCACGTGATGCCGGCCGCCGGCAAACCGCTGCTCTGGTGGACGGACCGGGGAAAAAAGCACTGGTTCGTCGGCCCCGCCGCCGACGGCCGGCCGCCGTCCGGGGGCCGCGTCCGCACCCTGACCCGCTTCCCGGGGACCTACGGGGAGACGCTGGCCGTCAGCCCGGACGGGGCGAGGTTCGCCGTCGCCTACTACCCAAACGGGGCGACGGCGGCCACGATGGTCGGGGTGTTCGACCCGAACTCCGGGGAGCGGCTGGCCGAGCTGTCCGGACACACCCAGCACGTCTACGCCCTGGCCTACAGCCCGGACGGCCGCCGGCTAGCATCCGGGTCGGAGGACCGCACCGTCCGGCTGTGGGACGCGGCCGCCGGGTACACCCCCGCCGGCGTCCTGCCCGGCCACACGGACAAGGTGCGGGTCGTGGCCTTTAGCCCGGACAGCGGCCGGCTGCTGACGGGCTGTGGCGACGGCACGCTGCGGTTGTGGGACGTGGCTTCCGACCGGCTGCTGTACGGCCCGCTGCGGGGGCACGTCGGCGAAGTCCGCGGGGCAGCGTTCAGCCCCGACGGGTCGCGGTTCGCCACCGGCGGGGCCGACGGCGCGGTGCGGCTGTGGCGGGCCGCCGACGGCGAACCGCTCGGCGCGCTGGAGGGCCACGCGGGGGCGGTGTACCGGCTGCGGTTCAGTGCCGACGGCCGGCGGCTGGCCACCGCGGCCACCGACGGCACCGCCCGGGTTTGGGACCCGACGGCCCGGGCCGAGGTGTGCGTGCTCCGCGGCCACACCAGCGGCATCTACCCGGTCGCCTACAGCCCCGACGGCCGGCTGATCGCCTCGGGTGCCTGGGACAATACGGTGCGGCTGTGGGACGCCGCCACCGGCGAGCCCGTCGCCCGCCTGCCCGGCCCCGACCTGCCGGCCGGCCCCAACCCGGTCTTCGACCTGGCCTTCAGCCGCCGCGGCGACCTCTTGGCCGCGGGCGGCTACCCCACCGGGGAGATCCGCGTCTGGGCTGCGACGATCGGCCGGCTGCGCGCGGTCCTGCGCGGCCACACGGGCCGCGTCCGCCGCGTGGCATTCAGCCCCGACGGCCGGCGGCTGGCGTCGGTAGCCGAAGACCACACCGTCCGCCTGTGGGACCCGGCCGCGGCGGCGGAGCTCGCCCGACTACCGGGGTCCGGCGGTCCCGGGGACTGGTTCGGCGAGTGGGGGTCCGTCGCCTTCAGCCCCGACGGCCGGCTCCTCGTCACGCCGGCCGCACACCCCCGCGACCTGCTCCTTCGGGACGCGGATACCCTGGACGTGCGGGCTACCCTGACCGGACACGCCAAGTACGTCTGCTCCGTCGCCTTCAGCCCCGACGGCGGCCGGGTGGTGACCGCCGGCGTGGACGGGACGGTCCGCATCTGGGAGGCGGCCACGGGCCGGGAACTCTTGACGCTGGGCCAGCCCGTCGAAGCATACAGCGCCGTGTTCAGCCCGGACGGCACGCGGATCGCCTCCGGCGGCCGGGACGGGAAGGTCCGGCTGTGGGACGCGGCCACCGGCGACGAGCTGGTCCGGCTGCCCGGCCACGACGGCTTCGTCTGGGGCTTGGCGTTCAGCCCCAACGGCCGGACGCTCGCCTCCGGCTCCGGCGACCACACCATCCGGCTGTGGGACACGTTCCCCCTGGCGGAGCGGCTGACGGCCCGCGCCGAGGCCACCGCCCTACGGCCGGAGGCCGAGCGGCGGGTCGGCCGGCTCTCCGCGGACGGGGCCGACGCGGCCGAGGTGGTCCGGAGGTTGCGGGCAGACGCGACGCTGTCCGACGCCGAGCGGTGGGCGGCCCTGCTCGCGGTGCTCCGCCGGGAAGTCGGGTCGCGCTGACCGGCGAAGACTCCGCCCGCGCAAGGCGGCCGTCGTCAGCACAACGGTTGACCCGCAGGGCCGGCCGTGCGCGTTCCCCCGACGGATCGCCTCCACTGGCCGGGCCGGAAATGGAATTGACCGGACCCGTTTTAGACGGTATCCCGGCCCTTTCCACAGTCCACCGATCTAGCAGCCGCGTCCTGGGGGGCGTATGCGGCCGGCCGCCGTCGTCGCGCTCGTGGCGTTCGTGGCGGGCTGTAGCCGGGGGTACTACCGCCGGGCGGCCGACCGCGACAGCTACGGGGCCATCGCCGAGCGGAACGCCTGCCCGGCGTGGTCCCTACCGCGCATCGACATCGACCCCGCCCCCCTGTCCCGCCTCGCCGACCCCTACAACCGCGACCGCCCGCCGATGCCGCCGGACGACCCGGCCGCCCACTACTACATGCACCACCCCGACGGCCAACGCGGGTCCAAGCACTGGCACGACGACGGCGACGCCCCGACCGTCGAGCCGCCGGGGTGGCGGGCCGCGCTGCCGCTCAACGCCGACGGCGTCCTCGTCCTCACCCCCGACCGGGCCGTCGCCATCGCCCTGCTCGACAGCCGCGAATACCAGACCGCCCTGGAAGACGTGTACCTGTCTGCCCTGGCTCTGACGCTGAACCGGTTCGAGTTCGCCCTGCACTGGTTCGGCACCGACGCCGGCACGTTCGATTTCTTCGGCAGCGGCCCGACTGAACTCGACACGTTCACCAACACCAGTACCTTCGGGTTCACCAAGAACCTCGCGGCCGGCGGGCAGCTGCTCGCCGAGCTCGCCAACGCCACCGTCGTCAATTTCA
The DNA here is from genome assembly GCA_036406755.1 of Gemmataceae bacterium. Classification (GTDB taxonomy): domain Bacteria; phylum Planctomycetota; class Planctomycetia; order Gemmatales; family Gemmataceae; genus DASXAN01. Next base: position 4,807 of record DASXAN010000486.1, on the reverse strand, counting down.
CCGCCGGCCGCACGACCTACCAGTCCGACCTGATCGGCCAGTTCGTCCAGCCGCTCCTGCGGGGCGCCGGCCGCAAGGTCCGCCTGGAAAGCCTGACCCAGGCCGAGCGGTCGCTGCTGTACGCCGTCCGCGACTTCGCCCGCTTCCGCAAGACGTTCTGGGCGGACCTCACCACCCGCAACAACGGCTTCCTGGCCCTGCTCCTGCAGGTGCAGAACATCCGCAACCTCGAGGCCAACGTCCTCACCCAGGAGCAGACGCTCCGCCTGCACGAGGCCTTGTTCGCCGGCGGCATCGCCTCGACCGTCCAGGTCGATCAGGTGTACCAGAGCTACCAGCAGGCCCGGTTCGCCCTGCTCCAGGCCCAGACCGCCTTCGACAACGCCCTGGACGTCTACAAGCTCCAGCTCGGCCTGCCGCCGGACATCCCGGTCCGGCTCGACGACTCGCAGCTGGCCCCGTTCCAGCTCAGCGACCCGGCCCTGGTCCGCGACCAGGAGGCGACCGAGCAGCTGCTCACGCGCTTCCGGGAACTCGGCCAAGCTCCGCGCGTGGCCGACCTGCGGGCCGGGTTCGGCGAGTTGCGGGAGTTGCCGGCCCGGGCGGAGAGGCACGCGGCCGCGATCGCGGGGGAGCTGGCCCGGTGGGGGTCCAAACTCGCCGACCCCGCCGCCGCCATCGACCCGGCCTCCCATGACCGGGAGCAGGCGCTGTACCAGGGGATCGTCCGGCAGCTGGCGGCAACCCGCGAGGGATTGATCGACCTGGCCGGCCGCGTCGACCGGGCGGCCGGCGCGGTCAACGACCGGGAGGCCGCCGGCCGCGCCCTCCAGGGGCTCGCCCGGCGGCTGATCGCCCGGCTCGGCGAGTTGTATGTCGTCCAGACGCAGGTCCGCGTCTTCCTCATCGAACTGCCCCCGGTCCGGTACCGGGACGAGTCCGAGGCCGTCTGCCTGGCGCTGGCGAACCGCCTGGACCTGATGAACGAGCGGGCGCGGGTCGTGGACAGCTGGCGGAAGATTACGGTCACGGCCAACGGGCTGGAGGCCGACCTGAACCTGATCCTCCGGGCCGACATCGGCACCGAACCCGGCACGGGCCGGCCGCTCGACTTCTCCGCCTCGGCCAGCCGTTACAGTGCCGGCGTACAATTCGAGGCCCCGCTGAACCGGTACGCCGAGCGCAACATTTACCGCACCAGTCTGGTAGACTATCAGCGATCCCGCCGCCAGTTCATGGCGCTCGAGGACACCATTCGCCTCCAGGTCCGCCGAGACCTGCGGCAGTTGAACACGGACCGGCTCGGGTTCGCCATCGCCCGGCTGACGCTCGTCGCGGCGGCCCGGCAGCTCGAAGGCGCGCGGGAGGAGTTGTTGATCGCCGAGCGTGGCGCCGTCAGCGCCACCGGCACGTTGAACATCCTCAACGCCCTGAGCGGCCTGCTCCAGGCCCGCAACGCCCTGATCGGCAGCTACGTCAGCTACGAAACCAACCGGGTCCAGCTGCTCCTGGACCTGGAAGCCCTTCAACTGGACGAGCGAGGGATCCCCCCCGATGACCGCCCCCCTCCACCCCCTGCCCTCCCCGACGCCGCCGACCTCGTCCCCGCCTCCCGGCCCAAGTGACGGGATGACGGGACGAAGGGATGACGGGATGATCCGGGATTCATCATCCCGTCGTCCCGCCGTCCGGTCACCCCGTCGTCGACGCCGGTGGCGCCTGCCGCTGCTCGCGCTGGCCGCCCTCGCCGCCGCCGGCCTGGGGTGGTGGTGGCACGCCCGCGGCACCGGCGGCCCGCCAGTCCGCGTCACCGGCGTGGTGGCCCGCGGTGACCTGCCGATCACCGTCACCGAGCGGGGCGAGTTGGAAAGCTCCTCCGCGGTGGACGCGCGGTGCGAGGTCGAGGGCGAGCAGATGAAACTCGTTTCCATCCTGCCGGAGGGCACGGCCGTCACGAAGGGCCAGCAGGTGGCCAAGTTCGACACGGAAAAGCTCCAGCGGACGTTCGCGGAGCAGGAGGTGAAGTGGAAGCAGGCGGAGGGGAAGGCCAAGGCGGCGGCCGGGGAGCTGGAGGTGCAGCGGAACAAGGGGGAGAGCGAGGTCGCCAAGGCGAAGCTGGCCCTGACGCTAGCCCAGCTGGAGCGCGACAAGTACCTGGAGGGCGAGTACAACGTCGAGTTTAACAAGATCAAGGGCGCGATCGAGCTGGCCGAGAAGGACCTCAAGGAGGCCGACGACAAGCTCACCTTCTACCGCGACTACGAGAAGAAGGGGTTCGGCACGCCGGAGCAGACGCGGGTGCGGGAGCTGGTCGTCGAGCAGATGAAGTACCAGCTGGAGATGCAGAAGATCTCGCTGACCGTGCTGGAGAAGTACACCCGCAAGCAGAAGCTGACGGAGCTGACGGCCAAGGCCGAGGACGCCGACCGGGAGCTGGTGCGGACCCGCAAGAGCGGGGCCGCGTCGGTCGAGAAGGCGCAGAGCGACCTGGACGCGGCCGTGGCCACCGCCCGCCTGGAGAAGCAAGAGCTGGACCGGCTCAAGGGCCAGCTCGACAAGTGCGTGATGCGGGCGCCGCAGGACGGTATCCTGGTGTACGCTAAGGACCGGTACTGGGACCCGTCGTCCCGCATCCAGGCCGGGGCGATGGTGTACTACCACCAGACCGTGTTCACCATCCCGGACCTGGGGCGGATGCAGGTGAAGGTGAAGGTCCATGAGTCCGTGGTCAAGAAGATCCGGCCAGGGCTGAAGGCCGAGATCGTCATGGACGCGCTGCCGCAGCAGGTGCTCCACGGCACCGTCCTGAGCGTCGGCACGATGGCCTACCAGGAGGGGTTCTGGGGCCAGGGGGTGAAGGAGTACCTGACGGTGGTGCAGGTGGACGACCTGCCGTCGTCGGCCGGCCTGAAGCCGGGCATGACCGGCGAGGTGAAGGTCCTGGTGAAGAAGCTGCCGGGCGTCCACATGGCCCCGGTGCAGGCGGTGGCCGAGCGGGACGGGGCGCATGTGGCGTACGTGGTCGGCCCGACCGGGGTCGAGCGGCGGGTGGTGGCGGTCGGGGAGAACAACGAGAAGTTCGTGGAGATCACGGACGGGCTTGGGGAGGGCGAGCGGGTGGCCCTGGACGCGCGGGCGCGGGCGGCGGCGGAGGCGAAGGCGGAGGAGGAGGGGGCGGCGAAGCCGTAGCCCGGGCCGGTCGCGGTCAGCCGGGAGTCACCCATGTCGTTCGATCGCCTACGACACACGCTCCGGCTGGGCCTCCGCAGCCTACTGGCCCACCGCCTGCGGTCGTTCCTGACCGCGCTGGGCATCGTCCTAGGCGTCGCCTCCGTCATCGTCATGCTGGCCGTCGGCGAGGCGGCCCGGTACGAGGCCGTGCGGCAGCTCGAAGACCTCGGGGCCACCACGGTCATCGTCCGCAGCGTCAAGCCGAACGAGGATCAGGAGCGGACCCGCGGTGCCGACATCCTGGCCTACGGGCTGACCCTGGCCGACCTCGACCGCATCACCGCCACCATCCCGACGGTCGTGGACGCCTCCCCGGTCCGCGAAACCCGCAAGGACGTCCGCCACCTCGACCGGAAGCTCGAGACCCGGGTGGTGGCCGTCCTGCCGAATTACTTCGCCCAGAACGGGCTGACACTCGGCCGCGGCCGGTTCATCACCGACCTCGACAACCGCCGGTACGAGAACGTCGTTGTCCTGGCCGCCGGGACGGCCGAGACGCTGTTCCCGGTGGACGACCCGATCAACAAGTCGGTGCAGATCGGCGAGCAGGCGTACCGCGTCGTCGGCGTGACCGAGGCCAAGGCGCCGACGGCCGGCGTCGGCGGCAGCCTCGCCGCCCAGGACTACAACCGGGACGCCTACGTCCCGTTCGCCGCCGACCACGCCCGCAACGGCAGCATCGTCGTCTACGCCAAGGCCGGCTCGTTCCAGATGGAGAAGCTGGAGGTCAGTCAGATCACGGTCACCGTGGACGCGACCGACAACGTCCGGCCGACGGCGGCGATCATCGAAGGGCTCCTCGACCAGTTCCACACACAGAAAGACACGGCGGTGACCGTGCCGCTGGAACTGTTGGAGAAGGCCGAGCAGGCGCAACGGATCTTCACCCTGGTGCTCGGGGCCATCGCGTCGATCTCGCTCTTGGTCGGCGGGATCGGCGTCATGAACGTCATGCTGGCGGCCGTGACCGAGCGGACGAAGGAGATCGGCATCCGGCGGGCGGTGGGAGCCAAGCGGCGGGACGTCGCCGTCCAATTCCTGGTCGAGACGGTCATCCTGTCCGGGACGGGCGGCGTGCTCGGTGTGGGGCTTGGCGTCGGCCTGGCCGTCGCGGTGACGCACCTGTTCGCCTTCCCGACGATCATCCGGCCGTGGTCGCCGCTCGTCGCCCTGGCCGTGTCGTGCGCGGTCGGGCTGATCGCGGGCACGTACCCGGCCCTCCGGGCCGCCCGGCTCGACCCGATCGAAGCGCTGCGGCACGAGTGACGCGGCGGCGCCGTTTTTCCCGCTACCGACCACACGGCGTCACCGCCCCGGCCCGAGTCCGTCCGCCCGATTTCCGCGATTTCGCTTGACAGCCGGCCGAATGTGCTAAAAAATTAGCACTTGGCCGGCGGCCGCCTCGCGCCGCCGGCACGTTATCCGAACGGGCAGTGCGTAATGGGCGCCGAACAAAGTCTCAGCCGGCGGGAGCGGCAGGTCATGGACGCCCTGTTCCAGATGGGCGAGGCGGCCGCGGCCGACGTCCGCCGGCGGATGCCGTCGCCGCCGAGTTACTCGGCCGTGCGGGCCATGC
>DASXAN010000485.1:0-4697 GCA_036406755.1 Gemmataceae bacterium | reverse complement strand
GCTTTAGCCGGTCTCTAAAGAAGACCGGCTAAAGCCGGGACTCCAACGTGCTAATTGACCTGCTGGAGCACCAGCGCCCCGTTCTGGCCGCCGAAGCCGAAGCTGGTGCTCACCGCCGCCCGCGTCCGAATCTCCCGGGCCGTCTGCGGCACGTAGTCCAGGTCGCACGCCGGGTCCGGGTCGGTCAGGTTGATCGTCGGCGGCACCACGCCGTCGGAGAGCGTCAGCGCCAGGGCGACCGCCTCGACGGCCCCGGCCGCACCGATCAGGTGGCCGATCATCGACTTGATCGACGACAGCGGCAGCCGCCGGGCGTGCTCGCCGAACACCCGCTTGACCGCCACCGTCTCCATCTGGTCGTTCAGCCGGGTGCTGGTGCCGTGGGCGTTGATGTAGTCCACGTCCCGCCGGTCCACCCGCGCCTCGGCCAGGGCCGACTCGATGGCCCGGGCGGCGCCGCGGGCCTCCGGGTCCGGCTTGGTGATCGAGAAGGCGTCGAAGCTGGAGCCGAACCCCTTCACCTCGGCGTAGATGTGGGCGCCGCGCCGCCTGGCCCGCTCCATGTCCTCCAGCACCAGGACGCCGGCCCCCTCGCCGAGGACGAACCCGTCCCGCCGGCGGTCGAACGGCCGGGACACTTCCCGCGGGTCCCGCTCCGACCGGCTCAGGGCGCCGAGCGACGTGTAGGCCAAGAGGAACAGCGGGTCGATGCGGCTGTCGGCCCCGCCGGTGAGCATCACGTCGGCGTCGCCGCGGGCCACCAGCCGGAACGCCTCGCCGATCGCCTGGGTGCCGGCGACGCAGGCGGTGGTGATGGTCGAGTTCGGCCCCTGGGCGTTGTACGCCATCGAGATGTGGGCCGCGACCATGTTCGGCAGGTACTTGAGGATCCACATCGGCTGGACGGCGCTGGCCCCCTGCTCGCCGAGGCGGTCGGCCTGGAGCTGCCCGTCCTGGCAGGCCGACGCCAGCGCCGGGGCGATCTCCGGCAGGTCGATCGGCACCACGCCGGTGCCCATGCACACGCCGACGCGGGTCGGGTCGTCCCAGTCCCGGCCGAGGCCGCTGTCCCGCACGGCCAGGCCGGCGGCGCCGACGGCGAACTTGGTGGCCCGGCTCATGATCTTGGCCGACTTGCGGTGCTCGTCCGGCAGGTAGGGGAGGACGTCGAAGTCGTTGACCTCGGCGGCGATCTTGACCGGGTGGCGGCTGGCGTCGAAGGAGCGGATGGGGCGGACGCCGCTCACGCCGTCCCGGCAGGCCGACCAGAATGCGTCCTTGCCAACCCCGTTCGGGGCGACCACCCCGAGGCCGGTGATGACAACTCTCCGCATGGCTGGCTCCTCTGTGCGAGTGCGTTTCCGCAGTCCGCCCGAAAGGTCATCACCCTCGAACCGGAGTCAGTAGGCGAATGGTTGGGGCGGCGGGCGGCGGCGTGCCGATGAGAGCGATCATGCGCGTTCTAAGGGTTCCTCAGATAATTCAGACTACCCATCTTCTCAATCTACCTAAAGTTACCCGGATAGTGTAGGGTCTTCAAGGTCGCGGACGCCCTTTGAGCTGGCGAGAACCGATTTCCGGATGCGTTGGCAGCGGTTATTCCCGTTGAACCGCGGTCCGGATGGCGATCAGGCACACTCGCCCTCAAGTAATGGGCGTGGCCCCACGACGGGCTGCGGCCGGACGGCGACCGGGCCGGGGAAGCCGAGCTGCCGGACGGCCTGGAGGACCGCTCGCCAGCGGCCGGTTGCCGGCCCCGAGATGCGGACCGACCCCGGCATGGGACCGGCAGCCGGACTGATGGCATCCTCAATCCTCAACCGCAACCATGGTCGGAGGTTCGGGTGCGCCGGCGGTGACCCCGCGATGCACAGCGGCATCATCCGGCCGGCGGCGAAGTCGGCCAATTGTACGAGCAGGTCAATGACCTGAGCCGGCGGTGCCGCAAACGGGGCCGGATCAACCAGGACGACCGCGGCCCCGAGTCGGGCGGCGTCGGCGATCTGACGCTCCAGCGCGGCCGCCCCCGGCCCGGCCGCCGCAAGCTCGACGCCGGCCACTAGTAAGCCGCTATCGGCAAGGGCGTCGAGGTGGTCCGCCGGCCGGTCGGCGACGCCGCGCAACTCCACATGCGTGTACCCCAGCGCCGCCGCCCGCGCCAGGGCCGCCGGCACCCCGTCGGCGTCGAGCACCAGGGGCAGCGGCCCTGGAATTGCAGAATCTCCGACCGCGGCCAACGTATTCTCCTGCAGGGGACTGCTTGGGTGGGACCGGCGTCCCGCCGGTCGAAGGGCCAGCAGACCGGCGGGACGCCGGTCCCACCAACTCGGACCGCTATTCGGCCGGCGTTTTGACAGTCGTTCCGGCCCCCCGATATAATCGTGTGCGGGGTGCCCCGCCCCGCCGGCTCCGGACACCGGCTCCTGACTTCCCGTCGGGGACGACAGCAATGACGACTCACCCCCGGCCCGCCGTCACATTCCGCGCAGCTTACCACGTCGCCCTGCTGGCGGCGAGCGCCCTCATGACCACTCCCGCCCCGGCCCAGGAGACGGAGCCGCCCGAGCGGGGCATGTTCGTCACCGTCACCAGCCCGATCACCAGCGAGGTCGTCAACGGCGTCCGCGAGCGGGTCGCCCGCGCCCAGCGGGACAAGCCGGTGACCAAGGTCGTCTTTGACTTCAACCCGGACGGCAAGGAGGCCAGCTCCGGCGACTTCTTCGCCTGCGCCGGGCTGGCCAAGGACATCACCCGCCTGCCGGTCAAGACGATCGCCTTCGTCCACGCCCCGGTCACCCGCCACTCCGTCCTGCCGGTGCTGGCCTGTCAGCAACTCGTGATGTCGTCCGACGCCGTGCTCGGCCCGGTGCTGACCGACCCGAACACGCCGCCCGACGCCGACGAGCTAGCCCACTACGCCCGGGTCGCCGGCAAGGCCCGGGAGGCGCTGGTGCTGAAGATGCTCGACCGCTCGGTGGCCGTGCTCGAGGGCCGGCTGCCGAACGGGGCGGTGACCTACTTCGACGCCCGCAAGCGGGCCGACGCCGAGCGGGAGGGCGTTGCCGGCGTCTTGCCGGAGCCGGTGCTGCCGGCCGGCGCGGTCGCCAAGTACGACGCCGACGAGGCGCTGCGGTACGGGCTGGCGCAGGCGAAGCTGGAGTCCAAGCAGGAGGTGGCCGAGCGGTTCCAGCTACCGCCGCTGAGCCTGCGGGAAGACCCGCTCCAGGGGCGGGTGCCGGAGGCGTGGCTGATCAAGGTGCAGGGGCCGATCGACCGCGGGCTGGCGGAGACGCTGCGGCGGAAGATCGCCCGGGCCACCCGCCAGGGGGCCAACATCCTGTTCCTGCAACTGGAGGCGGCCGGCGGCGAGTTCGACGTGGCCCGCGACCTGGCCCAGGACTTCATCAACCTCAAGGGGCCGGACGGCTTGCCGGTGATGACGGTGGCGTACATCCCGCACGCCGCCCCGGACACCGCGACGTTCCTGGCGCTGGGGTGCACCGAGATCGTCATGGGCAAGGGGGCGACGATGGGCCAGTTCCGGCACCTGATGGAGCCGCCGCCCAACGCGGTGCCGTTCGGCGGCCGGGGCCGCCGGCCGCAGCGGCCGCCGCCGCCGGCCGTCGACCTCGGCCTGATCGGCAAGTCGCTGGCCGACCTGGCCCAGGAGCGGGGCTACCCGCCGCTGGTGTTCCGGGCGCTGGTGGACCCGTCGCTGGAGGTGTGGCGGGTGACGAGCAAGAAGGGCTCGGCCGGGCGGGCGTTCGTCACCCGGGAGGAACTCGACGCCGACCGCAAGGGCGAGCAGAAGTGGGCGGAGCCGGCGTTGGTCAAGCCGGCCGGGCAGTTCTTCGAGTTGACCGCCGAGAGGGCCAAGGACTACGGCATCGCCCAGGTGGTGACGGTGGCCGACCCGCCGCGGGAGCTGTACGAGCAGTACGGCGTCAGCCGGGCCAAGGAGCCGCCGGCCGACTGGCTGGACAAGCTGGCCGCGTTCCTGAGCGACCCGGTGGTGGCCATGTTCCTGGTCATCCTCGGCGTCACCTGCCTGATCCTGGAGCTGAAGATGCCGGGGGTGGGCGTGCCCGGGGTGATCGCGGCCGTCTGCTTCGTGCTGTTCTTCTGGTCGCAGACACAGCTCAACGGCCAGATGACGCTGCTGGCCGTGCTCCTGTTTTTGCTCGGGCTGGTGCTGATCGGGATCGAAATCTTCCTGATCCCCGGGTTCGGGGTGACGGGCATCAGCGGCATCCTACTGGTGCTGGCCGGGCTGGGGCTGGCGACGGTCGAGCGGCTGCCGCAGACCAGCCAGGAGGCGGTCGATTTCGGGTTCACGCTGTTGAAGTTCGGCGGGGCGATGGTCGGGGCGACGGCGGCGGCGTTCGTCGTCGCCCACTTCCTGCCGAGCATCCCGTACGCCAACCGGCTGATGCTGTCCCCGCCGGGCGAGAAGGAGGGGACGGAGGACGCCACGGCGGCCACCGGCACGTACGAGGCGCTGACGGCGCTCTTGGGTGCGGTCGGGACGGCCGCGACGGTCCTGCGGCCGGCCGGCATGGCCCGGTTCGGGGACGCCTACGTGGACGTCGTCAGCGAGGGCAACTACATCCCGGCCGGGGCGCGGGTGCAGGTGATCGAGATCGAGGGCAACCGGGTGGTGGTGAAGGAAGTGTGAACCCGGCGGGCGGGGTTGCGCG
>DASXAN010000484.1:0-3480 GCA_036406755.1 Gemmataceae bacterium | reverse complement strand
GGCTTCAGCCGGTCTTCGCGAAGACCGGCTGAAGCCGGGACTCCAACCGGCTCACGGCCCGCAGACCAGCGCCGCCAGCTGGGCGTGCGCCACCCGGTAGGCGATCTCCGCCTTCATCGCCTCCAGCTCCGCCTTGGTTGTGTCCGCCTTCGCCTGCACCGCGGCCGGGCCGGTGGCGGCCTTCTCGGCGTCCTTGCGGGCCTGCACCATCTCCTGGGCCAGCCGGTACGTCTCCCGGGCCTCGTCGAAACCCAGATAAGCCTTCCGGGCCGCCAGCCGCACCTTGTCCGCGGTCACCGCCACGTTCTGCCGGGCCAGGGCGATCTGCCCCTCCCGCTGGCGGACCACGTCCTTTTTCTTGTTCCACTCCCATAGCGTCATGCTGGCCGTCACGCCGACGAACCCGTAGTTGTCCTGAATGGCCGGGATGGCATTCTGGTTCTGATACCCGCCGAGGACGTTGACGTCCGGCAGGTACGCCATCCGGGCGACCTTCAGCCCGGCCTCGGCCTTGGCGATCCCCTGCATCGCCTCGCGGATTTCCGGGTCGTGGGCCACGGCGATCTCGGCCGCGTCGTCGGCGCACCGCACCGGCAAGTCGCACGGGGTCGGGTCCGCCAGCTCCAGCACCGTACACAGCGGCAGGTCGAGCAGGCTGTTGAGCTGCTGGGCCAGGTCCTGCGCCTGGCCGCGGGCCTGGGCCAGCCCCTGCCGAGTTTCCAGCAGGCCGATCCGCAGTTCGGCCGGCGGGTTCGCCCCGCCCACTTGTTCCAGTAGGTGAACTTGCAGCTCCAGGGCGTCCCGGATCCGCAGCGTGCCGAGCAGGGCGAGGTACGCCTGCGTGACCCCGGAGAGCACGTCCCGGGTGCCCTTGTCGAGCTGGGCCTGGGCGGCCGCCTGGTCCGCCCGGGCGAGCTGCACGGCGGCGTTGACGGCGATCAGCTTGGTGATCGGCTGGGCCACGAACACCGTGCTGAACGTGGAGTTTTCGTTGAGGAGCGGCACGCTGACGGTGGAGATTCCGGGCTGGAGAATGCCGAACTTCCCGCGCTGGAAGGTGAGCACCTGGCCGAGGTCTTCGTTGAAGTGGAAGTAGGTGACGTTCCCGCCCACCTTGGGCAGGTAGTCCTTCCGGGCCGCGTCCGTGGCGTGTTGCAACTGCTCGACGTTCAGCCGGGCCAGAACGAGGTTCTTGTTGGCGAGGGCGAGTTCGCGGGCCTCGTCCAGCGTGAGTCGGCGGGCCGCGGGGGCTGCCGCCGGGGCGACCGGCGGGAGGGTGGCGGGCGGCCCCTGGCCGAACGCGGCCGCCCCGGCGGCGGACAACGCGACCGCGGCGGCGACCTGACGAAGAACGGCTGGAATGGAAAGTGGTCGCGGTGTCATCGCACGGCCTCCTTGCCATGCGGCTGCCCGCGGCGGTTCGCGGGCAGTCCGTTCGAGGGCGGTCGCCGACCGCCGGCGCCGACGGGACTTACCGGTATTTCGGACCGCGGCGCCGGGAGCGTGACCGCCGGCGGCGACAACGCCGCGGGCGGTGTGACGGGGCGGTCGGAAGTTGCCGGCCGGTCCGATTGTGCGGGCCGGCCGCCGGAAGATGAAGGTTTAGCGATTTGGACTTTGTTGCTTTCGCTCGCACGCGTGACGTGGTATGATCGGCCTTTCCAGAACGTCTCGACCGCATGTCGCCTCAGGCCGAGGATCTGGCACGTCCCTCCCCAGAGCGGGCGGGTGGGTTCCGCCGTTGGCGCCGCAGCGCCGGAATGCCCTGCGGGTGGCAAGTCACCGGGGCGTGCCGGAGCCGCGCCCCGAGCCCGTCGCGACGACGGCTCTCTCCGGCAAGCCGGCGCCACCCGCGTGGGGTGGGACGGCCGGGGGCTTCCTGCGGAGATAGCCCCATGTCAGACGTCACCGTCTTGCTGGACGCGATCCAGTCCGGCGACCCGGGGGCGCCGGCGCAGCTCCTGCCGCTCGTCTACGACGAGCTGCGGCGGCTGGCCGCGCACCGGCTGGGCCGCGAGGCGCCGGGGCAGACGCTCCAGCCGACGGCGCTGGTCCACGAGGCGTACCTGCGGCTGGTTCATTTAGCCCCCGGTGATTCACCGGGGGCTAAGTTCGCCAACCGGGCCCACTTCTTCGCCGCCGCGGCCGAGGCCATGCGCCGCATCCTCGTCGAAACCGCCCGCCGCAAGCGGACCCTCAAGCGGGGCGGCGCCCTCGGCCGCCGGGAGCTGGACGCGGCCGAGCTGCTGGCCCCCGAGCCGCGCGAAGACCTGATCGCCCTGGACGAGGCTCTGACCGCGCTGGCCGCGAAGGACCCCGCCGCGGCCGAGCTGGTCCAGCTGCGGTACTTCGGCGGCGTGTCGGTCGCCGACGCGGCGCAGGTCCTGGGCATTTCCCTCCGGTCCGCCGAGCGGCTCTGGACCTACACCCGCGCCTGGCTCCTCGAGCGCGTCACCACCGCCGGGCGGGGCGACGGCCCGCCGTGAAAAACCGTGGCGGGTTTTTGCCGGGATTTCGCATTGCCCGTTGGAAGCCGATTGCCGTCACCATCGCAGTTGGCGCCCCATGACCGAACGCGACATCTTCCTCACTGCCCTGGAGCATGAGGACCTCGCCGGGCGCGCCGCCTACCTCGACGCCGCCTGCGCCGGCCGGCCGGCGCTGCGGCGGCGGGTCGAGGCGCTGTTGCGCTGCCACCACGCGGACGCGGCGTTCCTCGCCGTGCCGGTGATGGAGCAGCTGGCCGACGCCGAGGAGTCGCTGGCGTTCCTGAGCCCGCCGGCCGAGCCCGGGTCCCTCGGCCGGCTGGACCATTACGAGGTGCTGGAAGTGGTCGGCCGCGGCGGCACCGGGGTCGTGCTCAAGGCCCGGGACACGAAGTTGCAGCGGGTCGTCGCCGTCAAGGCGCTGGCCCCCCGGCTGGCCGCCAGCGCCGCCGCCCGCGAGCGGTTCGTCCGGGAGGCCCAGGCCGCCGCCGCCGTGCGGGACGACAACGTGGTCGCCATCTACGCGGTCGGCGACGACGGGCCGGTGCCCTACCTGGTCATGGAGTACATCCACGGCCTGACGCTGGACCAGCGGGTGCGGCGGGACAAGGCCCTGGAGCTGAAGGAAACCTTGCGGATCGGGATGCAGGTGGCCGCCGGGCTGGCCGCCGCCCACGCCACCGGCCTGATCCACCGGGACATCAAGCCGGCGAACATTCTGATCGAGCCCGGTCCGCACCTGCACGTCAAGATCACCGACTTCGGGCTGGCCCGGGCGGCCGACGACGCCAGCTTGACCCAATCCGGAATGGTCGCTGGCACGCCGCTGTTCATGGCCCCGGAACAGGCGCAGGGCGAATCGCTGGACCACCGGGCCGACCTGTTCAGCCTGGGCAGCGTGCTCTACGCGATGTGCGCCGGCCGCCCGCCGTTCCGGGCGCCGACCACGGTCGCCGTGCTGAAGCGCGTGTGCGAGGACGAGCCGCGGGACGTC
>DASXAN010000483.1:0-1594 GCA_036406755.1 Gemmataceae bacterium | reverse complement strand
CCCACCCTACGAGTCTCCACGATACCCCAGCCCGCTCAGGAACCGCTCGACCCGGTGCCACGCCGCCGCCGACCGCGCCGCCGCCGGCGCCCGCCGCACGAACTCCGTCAGCGCCGCCCGCAGCGCCCGCTCGCCGCCGTCCAGCAGCCGCTCGTACCGGGCGTCCAAGAGGTGGGCGGTGTCCCGCGTCCGAGTCAGCAGGTAGTCGAGGAACACCTCCAGCCGCCGGGCCGGGTCTCGGCCGCCCGCCCGGCCCATCCCGACCCACCGCAGGTCGTCGCCCCACAGCTCCTCCACCAGCCGCCGCCGCCGCAACACCACGGCCGTCCCGAACGGCTTGCCGGCCGGCGACTTCCCGTCCGCCGGCGCCTCCAGCGACCGCAGCACCCGCCGCACGTCGTCGGCGATGCGGTGGAAGTCGTCGTCGGAGAGCGAGAACCCGACGAACAGCATGTGCCGGGTCAGCAGCAGCGTCTGCACGATCCCGGCCAGGGCGGCGTGCCGGTCCTCGTAGGCGAGCTGGTGCTCGCGGGTCAGGACGATGTCCTCCGGGTGGCTGACGGAGCCGTGCATCTGGAGCACCCAGGCGTCGGCTTTGGGGCGGAGGCGGTAGGGCAGCACCGACGGCCGCCGGCCCCGGGCCTCCCACGCCACCTCGAACAGCTCGTCGTAGTTGGTGGTGACCGCCTCCCGCACCGGCAGGCTGGCGAGCAGGGCGTGGGTCAGGCCGTAGTGGTCGCGGGCGGACAGGTCGCGGACGGCCTCCCGCAGTTCGTCGGCCCCGCCCAGCCGCCGCTCGATGACGCCGGCCTGGTCGAGCAGGTGCAGCCGCCTCAAGGCGGTCCGGTCGCAGTCGGACATGCCGGCCCGGCGGGCGAGTTGGTCGAGCAGCTCGCCCCAGAGCGGCACCCCGGCCCCGGCGCTGACGCCGGCCCCGAGGAACAGGGCCAGCTCGCCGCGGGTGGCGAACGCGGCCAACTCGTCGGCCTTCCTCCGCAGGTTCGGCCCGAGGCCGGGCCAGCCGCCGCCGGCCTGGGCGCGGGCGGCCTGGGCGGCGGCGAACGCCGGGCCGTCGTGGGCCACCAGCGCCACGTCGAACGCCCCCGGCTTGACCGCGTCGAGCAGCAGCGGCAGCAACCCGGCCACGACGCGAGCGGCGTCGGGCCGGAGCGGCTCGGGGGCGTTGTTGATGATCGGCAGGGCCAGCAGCGGCTTGGCCCGGCCGGTGACGGGGGCGCCCTTTGCGGCCGGCCCGGCGGCGGCCAGGAACTGGCAGGCGCCGTCGAGGAACCAGTCGGCCGGGGCGTCCGGGCCGGCGTCGAGGTTGACCAGCCACGGGCGGGGCTGGTCGGCCGGCCGGTCGGACACTTCCAGGACACGGCGCTCGCCGTTGCGGAAGTCGGCCGGCGGGTCGGGCCAGTCCGGCTCGGGGGCGTCGGGCCGCAGCCACTTCGGCTCCGGCCGGCCCTCGCGGCTGGCGGGCATCAGCCAGCCGTCGCAGACCAGCCGCCGCAGGTCGCCGCGGACGATGAACACGTGGCCGGGCATGTCTTTCTCCCCTCTCCCCTCCGGGGAGAGGGGATGGGGGTGAGGG
>DASXAN010000482.1:0-5789 GCA_036406755.1 Gemmataceae bacterium | reverse complement strand
CCCTCACCCCCCGGCCCCCTCTCCCACAAGGGGAGAGGGGGAGAACTGTTAAGCGCGCTCATACACGACCACGTTCCGGGCCGCCAGCGGCAGCGCCACTTCGCCGGCCGACTCCACCCGGTCCGGGGACCGCGCCCCCGGGCCACGCCAGCGGTCGGCCGCCGAGTCCAGCCGCTTCACCCACATGCCGGCCGGCAGCGGCAGCGGCACGTCCGCCGGTGTGTCACCGAAGTGCAGCACCACCGCCGCCTCGCTGCCGCCCGCCCGGCGGACCGTCAGCACCACCGGCGGGTCGTCGCGGTGGCGGACCTCCATCCCGTCCCGCGTCAGGGCCGCCAGGGCCGGCACCTCCCGCCGCAGCCGGAGCAGTTCCTTGTAGAAGTCCCGCAGCACCCGGCCGTCGCCGCGGCGGCCGCGGGCCGGGTCGGTCTTGCTGGCCGCGAACGTCGCCTCGGCCTGCGGGTCAGGCCGCTCTCCCGCCCCGGTGAACCCGGCGAACTCGGCCGCCCGCCCCTGGCGGACCGCCTCCACCAGCGCCGGGTCGGAGTGGCTGACGAAGTACCAGAACGGCGCCGGCTCGCCGTACTCCTCGCCCATGAACAAGAGCGGCACGAACGGCGACAGCACCACCGCCCCGGCCGCCAGCTTGAGCCCGTCGAACGGCACCGTCGCCGCCAGCCGGTCGCTCAGGAAGCGGTTGCCGACCTGGTCGTGGTTCTGGGCGCAGACGACCATGCGGCACGGCGGCACGTCGGCGGCGGGAGCGCCATGCCGGCGGCGGCGGCTCGGGGCGTGCTGGCCGGTGTAGACGAAGTTCTCGCCCAACGCCTTGGCCAGCGCGGCGGCACCGCCGAAGTCGGCGTAGTACCCGGCCGACTCGCCGGTGAGTAGGGCGTGCAAGGCGTGATGGAAGTCGTCGGACCACTGGGCGTCCAGCCCGTACCCGCCCTGCTCCGGCGGGCGGACCAGCCGCGGGTCGTTCAGGTCGCTCTCGGCGATCAGGTACGGCCGCCCTGTAGCCAGGGTCTGTGACCCCGCTCCGACCGCGGCCGCCAGCTCGGCCAGGATGTGCGTCGCGGACGTGTCCACGATGGCGTGGACGGCGTCCAGCCGCAGGGCGTCCACATGGTACTCGCGGGCCCAGTGGCGGGCGTTCTCGACGAAGTAGGCCCGCACCCCGTCGCTGTCCGGACCGTCGAAGTTGACCGCCCAGCCCCACGGCGTCCGGTACCGGTCGGTGAAGTACGGGCCGAACGTCTGGAGGTAGTTCCCCTCCGGCCCGAGGTGGTTGTAGACCACGTCGAGGACGACCGCGAGGCCGCGGCGGTGGGCGGCGTTGACGAACCGCTTCAGCCCGGCCGGCCCGCCGTAGGAGTCCTGCACGGCGAACGGGTAGGCGCCGTCGTAGCCCCAGTTGCGGTCGCCGGGGAACTGGGCGACCGGCATCAGCTCGACGGCGGTGGCACCGAGGTCCTTCAGTTCCTCGAGCCGGTCGATGGCGGCGTCGAACGTCCCGGCCGGCGTGAAGGTGCCGACGTGCAGCTCGTAGAGGACGTAGTCCGTCAGCGGCGGGTTGGCCCAGCCGGCGTCGTCCCACGGGAAGGCCGGATCGACGACGGCGGACGGGCCGTGAACGCCGCGGGGTTGGTGCCGGCTGGCCGGGTCGGGCCGCTCGGGGTACCCAGCTTCGCTGGGTCGCCCGGCATCGAGGCGGTACAGATACAGGCTGCCCGGCGGCACGCCCTCGACCTCGGCGGAGTGGTAGCCGGCGGCCGGCTCGGGGCGGAGTGTCACGGTGCGGTCAGTCGGGGAGAGCAGGTGGACGACGGCCTGGCGGGCGGCGGGCGCCCAGACGCGGAAGCGGCAGCGGTCATGGCCCAGGTAGACGGCCCCGAGGCCGGGTTCGCTCGGCACGGTCATGGCGGAACCCTCCGCGAGAGGACCGGAGCGGCGGGAGCGGCCGCGGTGTTGGTTGCCCACCGCCCGCAAACCGGGTGCCGCGGCCGGGGCGACCCGGACACCTCGCGGCCGGATAACTTCTTTTCTAGCAATGACAACCGGCGACATGGGGCGACACCTGCGGGCGGCGGCCGAAATAACATCTTTTTCTGGGCGGACAAAATGGGACATTTTCGGACACCGGTGCAGACCGGTCCGGCCGGGCTCCGTGCCCGGTCGCGGCGAACGGATTAGGGACAATGAGGCGGTCGCGGAGTTGGCTTGGCACGAAGGTCACCTCCCGTGCCGTGCGGGCGAGTCATGGCCATTTGAAGGATAGTGTATAAAATTACAGATGCAAGGGCGGTAGGCCAGATCAGCGCGATCGACGCCGAGGCA
This sequence comes from Gemmataceae bacterium, assembly GCA_036406755.1. Taxonomy (GTDB): domain Bacteria; phylum Planctomycetota; class Planctomycetia; order Gemmatales; family Gemmataceae; genus DASXAN01. Next base: position 3,452 of record DASXAN010000482.1, on the reverse strand, counting down.
AACCGAGAGGAACCCGGCTCAAGCTTGTAGGGTTGCCGCGGCAGGACGTATAGTGCACCCGAACTTCATCAAACCGCTGGCGACGATTCCAGAATCATAGCGGGATTTCGCGAACGGTACCGCCTGGCAACTGGGAGCCATTGCCGCGCTTGTTCCATGACCGGGACAACCGGGAGACAGTCATGACGCCAGATTCCCATGAGGTCTATGCGAATGAGCTGTTGGCCTCATTGGAAGGGGCTGATCAAGAAGTTGACAGTCCGACCTTCACAGCTGACCGGACCCAGAGCCGAAATGCTGCGGAGGCAATGGCGGCCATACTCTGCCACAGGCTTACTCAGAACTCCAAATCCCAGCCGACGCCAGTGGGAAATCGCAAATACGAGTGGAAGGGAGGTGTTTTCAACTCCAGAAACATTGCCGATCGCGGGTATCTGTGGACTAATCTGAGGCGCGGTGTTGCTGATGAGATCCATGCGACTGCCCGGGATAAGCCCGTGGCCTACCTCTTGGCTTGCTCGAATCCTTCGGACCCAATCCGAAACGTCTGGGCCCTCCCCGAGCCAGTCCTGTACGACGGTTTGGCGAGTCTCCCGCCGAAGGAAGGAGGCCAAGAGTACACCATCCAAATCAAGACGGACCGGCAGCGCATAGATCACTGCGCGACATCGCCCGACTTGACGCCCTACTTCCGAAGGTTCCCACTGTCGGGACGCGAGCTTCACGTACTCGACGAGTCGCGCGAGATTGATGATCTTGTAAGAAGTCAGCGCAAGAACGCACGCCAAGAAGGCGCCGACGAGGATGATTCCGCCGCAGAGTCCGAGACGGACAGATTGCTATCCGCGGCGTCGGATCGGCTGGGTGAAGCGGGCGCCTTCACCCCGGAAGGGATCACCGGCGGTCGCGAGCGCGTCCTCTCCTCAATCGTAAGGCGGCGGGGGCAACCGACCTTTCGGCAGCACCTACTGGCGGCCTACGGCGGCCGGTGTGCGTTTTCCGGGTGTGACGTGGAAGCCGTGCTGGAAGCGGCACACATCATCCCGTACTTGGGGCCGGAGACGAACCACCCTACGAACGGCTTGCCTCTCCGGGCCGATTTGCACACGCTTTTCGATCTCAAACTGGTCGCGGTAGATGTGGCCACCATGACTCTGCTTGTCTCTCGCTCACTCGCGGGCACCTACTACGAGCAGTATTGCGGACGGCCGATCAGGTTGCCCGACGACCCCGGAAGTCGGCCCAACCGGGAAGCGCTGGAACAGCACCGGCAGGAAAGCGGTCTATAACTGGGCCACGGGAAGACCGTTCCCCGTTCCGTCCTTTCGCGCCGCTAGGGCACGGCTAGTCGCCCTGCGTCGCCGACACAGGCCGGCAGCCGAGGGTGTGGGCGGAAGCCCAAGCTAGCGCCGGCCAGCCCCTCCCGCTCTGCCGCTTGGCCCACCGCAGGACCGCCGCCACCGCGATGCGAACCGCCCGGCGGGAGCCGGCGTCACCCGGACTCGGCCAACCCCAGCTGCACGCGAATGGCTCGTTCGACGGCCTTCAGGTCAGCCGCCGCCAGACGGCTGACGCGATTCGCCAGCCGCGCCTTGCCGACCGTGGTCAACTGATCGGCCATCGCCTTGTGCTTCTTGCCCCGCACCTTGACCATCGCTTCGCTCGGATAGACGCGGTCTACCCGGCTGGTCAGCGGGACGACTTGGACCCGGTTCAGGTGCTTGTTCGCGGCGTCATTGCTGACGACGACGGCGGGCCGCCCTTTTTGGATTTCGCCGCCCCCGGCCGGCGCGAATTCGACCCACCAGACCTCACCGCGCTTCATCGGCGACGTCTCCGGCGGTAGCCTCGGCCCATTCCAACGCGTCGGCCTCCCGCGCCTCGTCGCGGGCCATCTGGGCATAGGCGGCGTCCAGATCCTTGCCGACCACGTGCGGCCGGACCAGCGACTCGATGAAGCCGCTGATCCGCCGCCGGCCGACGACCGCGTGCAGGCCGGCGTAGACGCGCTCGTCGAGGGTGATCGTCAGCTTCTTGTGCATAGCGTCCCCCACCGTTATACGTGTTGGTGCACGTATTATACGGCGACCCTTTGTCCGCCGCCACCAAGAAGCCCGAGCTTGTGCCGCGGTTCACGAGCCGCGGCCAGACCTTCTCCGACCGCAACCCGAATTCTGGTGACGAGTCCCTGGCCGATCGGCCGCCGGCCGGGAGCGGCGCGGCCGGGGGTGGGTCAGCCCTTCTCGACCTGCCGCTCGGCCCACCGCAGCACGGCCGCCGCGATGCGAACGGCCCGGCGGTACTCGCGCCGCGCGACCGGCTCGGCCATCCCGGGATAGCGGGTCTCGAACGCGTATCGGGACAATTCCGTGGCCTCAAGAACATATCGCGGCACCTTCTGGCCGTTTCGTTCCAGCAAACGCAGCAACCGATCGAGGTTGTGGGTGTAAGGAAATGTCTCACCGCGCTTGATGAAGACGGCCTTGACGGCCTTCTCGGCGGCCTGCTGAGCATCGAAGCAGAGGTCCTCCAGCGCAACCCCAACCACGGTGCTTCTCGCCAACACCAAGTTGCTCCTGGCGCGGTTGATCCATTCGCGGGGGTCGTCGGGCGGATAGCGCTTACGTTTCATAGACGACCTTGCCTTCGCGAAGCGCGGGGCAGATCACGAGGCAGTGGGTGTCTCGATACCGCTCGACTTCCTCCGGGGTAACGACCACCGCATCGATGGCCGCCTCCGCTCCGGACAGATGCCGGTAAATCGTCGTCGTTAGCCGCCGGCGGTTGTACTTCCCCCCCTTGATGACCAGCAAATCGTAGTCGCTGTCCGGCCCCATCTCGCCGCGGGCCGCCGAGCCGAACAGCACGATCTTCTCCGGCTCGGCCGCCCGCACCACCCGCCGCACGATGTCCGCCAGGATCGCCGGGTCCGGCTTGCCCCGGTGTTTGCGCGTCTTCGGCCGCACCGCTCGTCCCCCTGCGCATTTGGCCCCATTATAGGCCACCCGCGCCGCAGTCACCCCGTCCCCTCCGCCGCCGACAGCGCCGCCAGCAGCCCGCGGACGTGCGCCCGCAGCACCTCCGGCCGCAGCGACAGCGCCACCGCCAGCTCGTTCACCCGCTGCGCCAGGATGCCCACCTCCACCAGCGCCTGCCGCTCGTCCCGCCCCGTCGGCACGAACGGCTGCTCCCCCGCCGCCGCGAAGTACGACCGCAGGTACGCCCCGGCCACCGCCTCCCACCAGAACCGGCCCCACGGCTCCAGCGCCGGCCGGTCCTCCGGCCGCACCACGTTCGTCCCCACCTCCGTCCCGTACAAGGCCGTGTCGATCGCCCGCTGCCAGCTCCGCAACAGGCCGGCCACGTCCCGCAGGGCAGACCGCTTCTGCCGCCGCTCGCTCGGCGACGCCGCCAGGTCGCCGCCGAAGTGGGTGAACGCCACGTCGCTGCCC
>DASXAN010000481.1:0-5083 GCA_036406755.1 Gemmataceae bacterium | reverse complement strand
CGACCGCGGCGACTTCCGGCTCTTCCTGGCCGGGGCGGGCGGTCCTTCGGGGGCGCGGCTGCTGGGCCGGTTCTGCCACGCCGACCCGGCGCTGTCGGCCGGCGTGGCAGAGCACCTGCGGGCGGAGGAGGCACGGCGGCCCGACGCCGCCTTCGCCGAGGTCGTTCACCTGCCAGAGGGCCGGCTGGGTAACATTCTGACCCGGCCGGCGGACCGCGGGTACGAGATCCCGTACCTGGGCCGCCCGGTCGCCCCGCCGGACCGACAACTCCCGCTGAGCGACCTGCGGGTGTCCGTGGCCGGCGGGCGGGTCGTGTTGCGATCGGCCCGGTTGCGGCGGGAGGTGGCGCCGCGGTTGACCAACGCCCACAACTACGTCGCCGGCGCAGCCGTGTACCGCTTCCTATGCGCGCTGCAAGATCAGGGGGTCGCAAGCGGGTTGGGCTGGGACTGGGGGCCGCTGGCGGCGTCCGCGTACCTGCCGCGGGTGGTACACGGCCGGCTAATACTGTCCCGAGCCCGGTGGCGGGTCACGTCGGCCGAGGCGTCGCGTCTGCTCGCCGCGGACGGGGAGGATCGGTTCACCGCGGTTCGGCACTGGCGTGCCGAGCGGCGGCTGCCGCGGTGGGTCTGCGTGGCCCAGTCCGACAACGAGTTGCCGATCGACCTCGACAACCGGCTGATGGTGCAAACGCTGCTCGGCCTGCTCCGGGCCGATGCGGAAACCACCCTGATCGAACTCTTCCCCGCCCCGGACCGGCTCTGCGCGTTCGGCCAGGACGGCCGGTACATGCACGAGCTGGTGGTGCCGTTCGTGGCCCGTGGCAACCCGCCGGCGGGATGCGGCGGTCCGTGGCTCGCACCCCGCCGCGGCCCCTTGCTGTCGCACCCACGTGCTTTCCCCCCCGGCTCGGAGTGGCTGACGGTCAAGCTGTACGCCGGCCCCCTCGGCGTCGATCACTTGGTGCGCGACGTGGTCGGCCCCGTGGCGGTGGAAACGGTCGCCGGGGGCCTGGCCCGGCGATGGTTCTTCGTCCGGTACGCCGACCCGCACAGCCACCTGCGGCTCCGCTTCGAGGGCGACCCGCGGCGCCTCTGGGATGACGTCCTGCCGCGCGTCCGGGCCGGGCTGACCCCGCTCCTGGCCGACGGTCGCGTGTGGAAGGTGCAGCTGGACACCTACGAACCCGAGGTCGAACGCTACGGCGGCCCGGCGGGAATCGCCGAGTGCGAGGAGATCTTCCACCACGATAGCCGGGCGGTGGTCGAGCTGCTGCGGTTACCGGGGGATGACCCCCGCGGGGACCAGCGGTGGCGGCTGGCGCTGCTCGGGATGGACCGACTGTTAGGCGACCTACGGCTGGACCTGCCGGCCAGACGGGCTGTGCTGCGGCGGGCGCGGGACGCCATGCGGGCCGAGTTCGGCACCGGCGGCGGGGAGGCCGGGCGGCTAGGTGCCAGATACCGGGCCGAGTCGGCCGCGATTGCGGAGTTGCTTGACCCGGACGGCAAGGCGGGGCCGGAGTGGTCCGAGGCACGGGCCGTCTTGGAACTGCGCTCCCGGGCCACCAGCTCTGTGGTCGCGCGACTGCGGCCGACGGTGCCCGTTGCCGACCTCGCCCCGAGCCTGCTGCACATGCACGCCAACCGCTTGTTGCGCTCGGCGCACCTGGCGCAAGAGGCGGTCCTATACGACTTCCTGTCCCGCTACTACGACGGGCAGCTCGCCCGACGCTCCGTCGTCAGCAGAATCCAACAACAGGATTCTGACCCCCACGCCCTGGGGACTCCTACCGCGGACTGGCGGCGGTAGCCCGATGCGATCTGGGAGGACGAGCATCGGCGGTGGTGGCAGCCCGGATCAAAGATAGCCGACTTGCCGAAAATAAGCTGCGGGGGAAATGGAGGGTGTCGGCCCCTCACCGTCGGTGTGTCTGATCGCCGGGCAAGGTTAGCCGCGATGCGGCGCGGCAGATGGCGGGGCGGGCCGCCGCCAGGCCGGTCATCGCCGACGCGAATTGGTTCGGCACCGCGCTCGTGGGTCGTTCAGCGGCCGACCAGCCTTGGCGCTCCGAGGCCGCCACGGCCCGCCGTACCCTGGCGGCGAGTTGACCGCGGCCATCCGCCCGCTGCGGACGACTGCGGAGCGCCGCCAGGCGCGGCCGGCCGGGCCGACATTGACCCCGCGACGGCGTCAGCGGCCCGACTGGTCCCCGCGGGACCGGGCCAGCTCGGCCAGGGCCCGGTCCAGATACTGGACGACCGCCCCGGGTGGCGGGTCGGTCACCCGAATGACGCCGTGCCGACGCAACTCGGCGGCGAACTCCTCCTCCAACCGGCGCACGGTGGCCGCGGGCGGGCCGCCCTCGGCGTCGTCCGCGTGGACGTAGCCGATCACCTGCAGGCACAGCCGCTCCTCCGGGGTGTCGTCCGGCAAATGGCGACCGCGGGTCCGGAACTTCAGGTACGGATCCGGCGCCGGGGCCGGGGGCAGCCGGTCCAGGGCGGCGAAGACGGCCGCCGCCTCGACCAGGGACAGGCGGCCGGCGGCCGCGTCGTCCGCCGCCAACCCTTTGGCCAGGGTGCGGAGCTGGATCGACCGGGACGCCCCGTCCAGGGCCGCCGGGTCCGGGTCGGGCGAGGCAGTGTCGTCCGGGTCGGTCGGTCGGCTGACGAGCGCCAGGGCCGCCAGCCCCGTCAGGGTGACGACCAGTGCCGGGCCGAGTCTGCCGCGCATCGCTCTCCCTCCGACTAGGAGGCCAGCCCGTGGCCGCAAGCGTCCGCCCACGGCACTGCGACGGACACGTCCGGAGCCGGGAGGACCAGGGCCCCGCGGGCCTTCAGGTCGTGGAGTTCGTCGTACAGCCGGCGGACGGCCGCCCGGCCGCCCACGTCGCCGACCTGCCCCTCGGCGTGGTCGATGACCATCCGGCACAACCGCTCGTCGTCGGTAAGGTCCGGGTACACGGACCGGTTCAGCACGGGGTGCCCGCGGCAGCCGGCGTCAATCGACCGATACCGGACCGCCGCGTCGAGCAGGAGGATTCGGCCGGCCACCAGGTCGGCGGCCAGGGCGAGCCGGCACCGCGGCCACGGGCTGGGCGTCATGGCCAATCTCCTTGCGCGGGCAGCCTGCGGGGCACTGATGCCGCCGCCCCGGGGCGCGGGCCGGGCGCGGGGGCGGTGGGTGTTTGCTCAGCGGTCAGGCCCGCACCGCCCGCTCCTTCCTTCAGAGTCGTCGCCTTTACCAGGGCGACACCATTCACCTGGCGCGGCTCGTGGCATCGTGCTGAGAGTGGGGCAGGATGAGAATTCCGCTTCCTTCACTTTGGCAATGGAACGTGGACGGCGACGCGGGGTCGGCGGTGATAGTACAGACCGCGCGGCCGCCGCCGGAGGCGCCGGCGAACCGGCCCGTGCCCCCAGTTGCGGTGAGTGAATGCGTCCCCTTCCCCGTCGAAAGCCGCCACGATGTCGTGAACGAGTAGAACAGTTGGTCGCCGGCGGCGGTGACGAGCGTGCCGGTGCCGCTGTACGTGCCCCGGTCACGGGCCAGGTCGATGACGACCGTGTCGGCGTGCCCCAGAGCGGTCCAGGTCCAGTGGTCCGGACCACCCTTCCCGAAGCTGGTGCTGCTCCCGGTACTGCTCACAGTCAAGGAGTTGAGGTCCACGGAGCACTGGAAGGCCACCCGGATCGGGACGACGTCTCCGTGGGCGGCGCGGACGAGCGCGGCGGCCGCGTGCGGTCCGCCATGACGCGCCGGGGACAGGGCCGCGAGGCCGCTCCCCGTGGCGCTCGGCGTGCAGCGGTCCTCCAGGTGTTCCACACCGAGACGAACCCGGTTCTTTCCAGCGGTCATGATGCTATCCCCACGGTCTGCGGGTTCATGGGATGGCCCTTGCCGGCGCGCAGACCGGGCGCCGGGCGGGGTACCCGCGGAGCGGGTCGGCCGTCTTGGACCTGATTCGTGATCAGCGACCGGCAGCTACGTCTTCGCTCACCTCGTGACTCGGAGGCACCCGACCCGTGCGGAGAGTTCCTTCGCACGGTTGTCGTCCGCACCGGCCTTACGGACCGCGCGGGAGGTCGTGCCGAACAAGATCACCACGAGGTTGAACCCGTCGCGGTGCCGCTCACCGATCCTTCTTTGGATCGACGCGCTGATACATCGCCGCATAGCACCCGTCGTTCGGCTCGGTGAAGAACACGTGCGGGCGCGGGGACGTGGCGGCGTCGCTGTTGACGCCGCACAGCGAGTCGCCGTCGAGCATGAAGATGCCGTGGAAGGTTTTGCCCCTGTTGCCCTCCTCGACCGCGTCCGAGGTGATGACCCAGTCGATGTGTTTGGGGCTGGCGTCCAGGTCGACCAACTTGAACGTACCCGACTGGTATACCCGGCCGTCCAGCTTGGTTTCCCAGTTGCCCTCCTTGATCGCGCAGACCAGGTCACGCTCACTCTTCACTCCCCCCATGTGCAGGGCCACGCACTTCCACGTCCCTTGAAGCCGCTCCCGCATCGCCTTGACCGCGGCTTCCTTCGCCCCGGCCTGCTCGGGCACCGGGGCAACCTTTTTGGGTGTCTCCGGCGGTCGGCCCAGGACGACGGCCGTGCCGCCCCCGATCAGGCACGCCGCCACCAGGATTCCCATCGCCGCCTTGAGATTGCTCGTGACCATGGCTTCCAGCACTCCGTGTGTGAGAGTAGCGACTATGACCGGGATCGCTCCCGCCGCCGACCCGGCCGCAAAGAGGCTAGCGGCTCGGTCTCGTCACCCATCGGTTACTTCGTATGTCCCGTCTCCTGACGCCACTGCTCGTACGCGGACGTCTTCTTCCACCGCTCGTAGGCCGCCCCCGGGCCGACCAGGTCGACGTCGGCCCCGACGTCCTTCCCGCCCTCGCCGGCGCGGTAGCCCGGGCTGTCTACCCGCAGCCGGAAGTCGTCCGGGGTGAGCAGCGCGGGAGTGAACTTCGCCTTCGTGACCAAGTCCCCGCCGTGGAACCGGGCCAGGCCCCGGATCGAACTGAGTTTCTCGATGCCCCAGAAGTCCTTCCAGGCGGGCAACGTCGTCACCGGCAC
>DASXAN010000480.1:0-8046 GCA_036406755.1 Gemmataceae bacterium | reverse complement strand
GCTGGTCGGCCGCGTCGCGGCCGAGTACCGCACCGGCTACCTGCTGCTCACCGACGCCGGCGACGATCTGGCCGCTGACGTGGCCGGCCGGCTGCGGCATGATGCCGACCGCGGCCTGCCGCCGGGCCTGCCGGCCGTCGGCGACGTGGTCGAGTACCGGCCAGTGCCGGGCGAGTTGCGGGCGGTCATCACCGCCGTCCGGCCGCGGACCAGCCTGCTGGTGCGGAAGGAGCCGGGCCGCCGCACCGCCGCCCAGGTGCTGGCCGCCAACGTGGACGTCGCCTTCCTCGTCAGCGCCCTGCCGGACGGTGTTAACCCGCGGCGGCTGGAGCGGTATCTGGCCCTGGCCTGGGACGGCGGCGCCCGCCCGGTGCTGCTGCTCAACAAGGCCGACCTCTGCCCGGACCCGGCCCCGTTCGTCGCCGCGATGTCAGCGATTGCCCCCGACGTGCCGGTGCACGTCGTCAGCGCCGCCGGCGGCTCGGGTCTAACCGAGTTGGAACCCTACTTCGCCGGCGGCTCGGCGGCGGTGCTCCTGGGGCCATCGGGGGTGGGCAAGTCGTCGCTGATCAACCGGCTACTGGGGCGGGAGGCGCAGCCGACGGCGGCGATCCGGCCGGACGGCCGCGGCCGGCACACGACGACGCAGCGGCAGTTGTTCCCCCGGCCCGGCGGCGGGTTGATCCTGGACACGCCGGGGCTGCGGGAGCTGGCGCTGTGGGAGGGCGGGGACGGGGTGGACACGGCGTTCGCGGAGGTGGCGGACCTGGCCGGCGGCTGCCGGTTCCGCGACTGCACGCACCGGGCGGAGCCGGGCTGTGCGGTGCGGGCGGCGGCCGAGGCGGGGACGCTGCCGCCGGAGCGGTTAGAGAACTACCGGAAGTTGCAGGCGGAGCTGGCGCACCTGGACCGGCGGGCGGACGCGAAGGCGCGGGCGGAGCGGAAGCGGCAGGACCGGGCGGGGTGCCGGGAGGTGCGGCGGGCGCTGAAGCGGAAGGGGCGGGGGTGAAGGTCGGGCGGCCCTACTGAATTCATGCTTGGCGCAGCGGTCCCCTCCGGGGAAGATGACCCGGAACAGGTCGGCATCCGTTCAGGAACGTGAATTGGTGAGGACGTGTCGTGCAGATTTCTCGGATTACTCACAACCCGGCCGTCATGGGTGGGAAGCCGTGCATCCGCGGCCTGCGGGTGACCGTCGGCACCGTCCTGGGCCTGCTCGCCTCGGGCCAGACGCGGGAGCGCATCCTGCAAGCCTACCCGTACCTGGAGTCAGAGGACATTGACGCGGCCCTGGCGTACGCCGCGTGGCGGCTGGAAGAGCGGGAGGAGCCGCTGGTCGTCGCATGAGCATCTCGCTTGTGGTGGACATGAACCTGTCGGTCGAGTGGGTGACCGAACTCGCCAAGCACGGGTGGTCGGCGGCGCACTGGTCCACGATCGGCGACCCAAGGGCCGACGACGCGACGATCATGGCGTGGGCATTGGCCAACGGCCGCGTCGTTTTCACCCATGACCTGGATTTCGGCACGACCTTGGCCCTGACGCACGCCACCGGCCCGAGCGTGCTGCAGGTTCGCGGACAGAACGTGCTCCCGGAACACCTGGGGCCGGTTGTCATCGCCGCGTTGCGCCAGTACGAGGCCGTGTTAGCCGCGGGTGCCGTCGTTGTGGTTGAGGAAACCAAGTGCCGGGTGCGGGTTCTGCCGCTGTAGGCCGTGAAACAGACACGCGCAAGATGCGAGGGCGCGAAACCGGCCCATGAACGGTCGGCGCGGGCCGACCGGGCGTTTGATCCTTGTCGCCGGCCCAACTTCGGTGCCAGCGCCAGCTTGCTTTCCCCAACTGGGAGATCCGGTCGGTGCGCTGGCTCTGTCCTTACAGATGGGTGATCTCATGCGCCTCCACCTGACCATCCTGGCCCTCGCCCTGCTCGCCGTCCCGCCGGCCGCGGCCGAGCGCGTCCCGCTCGACGCCGCCGGCCTCAACGCCGAGTCCACCCACGTCCTCACCGGCACCGTCAAGGCCGTCTACAGCCGCGACGTCCAGTCCACCCTCTACGGCGCCGGCACCGTCGAGACCCACTCCGTCTTGGAAATCGAGGTCGAGGCTGTCGAGAAGGGCGACAACGTCAAGCCCAAGGACGTCGTCTACGCCCGCTGTTGGCGGCTGAAGCAGCGGGGCGCGGACGGCCTGCGGCCGGGGCCGAGCGGCCACTTCGTCCCGGCCGACGGGGCCCGCGTCCGCGTCTACCTGCACCGCGGCAACTACCCGCCGACTGGCCAGACCGACAACGGCTTCGCCGTCGTCTACCCCAACGGGATCGAGTTGACGCCGGCGGCGAAGAAGTGACCGGCTGACGCCACCCCCGTGAGGCCGACCATGCCCGCCAAGTCCGCCGAAGACCGGCTCGCCAGTTTCCTGGCGAAATACACGCCCGAGATCGCGGCCGCGGCCCGGCAGGCACGGGCCAAGTTGCAGACGCTGCTGCCGGGCGCCGTCGAGCTGGTCTACGACAACTACAACGCCCTGGTCGTCGCCTTCGGTCCGACCGAGCGGGCCTCCGACGTCATCCTCTCGATCGCCCTCTACCCCCGGTGGGTCACCCTGTTCTTTCTCAACGGCGTGGACCTGCCCGACCCGCGGCGACTGCTCCAGGGCGACGGCAAGACGGTCCGGCGGATCACCCTCGACGGCCCCGAGACGCTCGACGAGCCGGCGGTGCGGGCGCTCGTCCGGCACGCCATCGCCCGGGCCGACCCGCCCCTGGACCGCACCGCCCCCGGCCGGCTGGTCATCAAGTCCGTATCGGCGAAGCAGCGGCCGCGGCGGCCCGCCCGGTGACCGGTCGCGCATTCGTCCCACGTGCTTGCGGCCCGCGCCGCCGCGCGGTACGGTGGCCGCCGCCGGACGGGCCGGCGCGTCAACCACGGGGGTCACCGATGAGCACGCAGGCGCAGTACGAGTTCACCGACGAGCAGAACCGCGTCATCGACCAGCTGGCCCGCAACATGCGGGTCGTCGCCGTCTTCCTGACGGTCATCGGCGTGCTCTACATCGTGGCGTTCGCCGCCGCGGTCATCCACGCCTTCTCCGCCCCGGTGGCCATCGGCCAGGCGCTCCTGTTCGCCATCGCCATGCTCCTGTACCTCGCCATCGGCCGGTGGACGAACGCTGCCGCGCTGGCGTTCAGCGGTGTCGTCCGCACGACCGGCAGCGACATCTCCCACCTGATGACCGCCCTGGACAACCTCCGCAAGCTCTACGTCCTGATGGGCACGATCATCAAGGTCTACGTCGCGCTGATCGTCATCGGGCTGATCATTCTCGTCGTCATGCTGGCGACGACGGCGTTCCGCGGCTGACGCCGGGCGGCCGTCACGGCCCGATCGGCTCGGCCAGGGCGGCCGGCGGGTCGATCAGGGCCTCGGCCTCGGCGAGGAACTGTTTGGCCTCGGCGTTGCCCGCCCAGCGCGGCTGTTTCATCGCGGTACGGAGCCGCGTCAGCGTCGCCCGGGCGTCGTCGGCATTGCCGGCCCGGGACTGGGCCATGGCGAGGAACGCCAGGTCGGCCGGGATGCCGCGGTTGAGTTGGGCGGACCTGGACAGCGTGTCGGCCGCCTCGCGGAATCTGCCGGCGCGGTACTGGGCCACGCCGAGCGTGTTCAGCAACAGGCCGTCCTCGGGCCGCAGTCGGTTGGCCGTTTCGGCGTGGGCGAGCGCCCGGCCGTAATCCTCCGCCGACCCGCCTGGCCGGCGGACGACGGCCCAGGCCGCGGCGTTGAACCGTTGCGACTCGTTGCGGTAGTGGCGGACCAAGTCGGGCACCAGGCGGCGGGCGGCGGGGCTGATCTGTTCGTCGTTCGCGACCCGCTCGACGATTTCGGAATTGAGGAGCGGCCGGGTGGTGAGGCGGTTCAGTTCCGCGACCGCCTCGCGCTCGCCGCGAGTCTGGTCCGTGACGTCGCGGGCATCCCACACGGTGGCGCCGCCGCCGGAATCGGCGGCCACGAGTCGGCGGCCGTCCGGGCTGAATGCCACACCCGTGAGTTCGCGGAGGGGCACCCGCAGGGTGAGCACCTCTTCGCCGGTGCCCAGGTCCCAGAGACGAACGGTGCCGTCCGCGGCGGCGGAGGCGAGCCGCCCGTCGGGGCCGAAGGCCACGCCGCCGACGGGGCCGCGGTGGCCCCGTAGGTCCGCTTCCTTCCGCAAGGTTGCGGCGTCGCGGACCTCGAGGACTCCCCGGGTCCCGGACCAGTCGTCGGCGGTGCCCGCCGCCGTCCCGCCGCAGGCGAGCCGGCGGCCGTCCGCGCTGAAGGCCAACGACCGCAGAACGGCGCCGCCGGTGGCGGTCGTCCGAATCGGTTGCGCCGACGTCACGTCCCACAGTCGGAGGTCGCCGCCCCGGGACGCCGTGACCAGCCGCCGGTTGTCGGGACTGAATGCGGCGGCAATGACCGAGGTCGAATCCCCGCTCAACGTCCCGGCCGGCTTGCCGGTCGTGAGGTCCCACAGGTGCACGATTCCGGGGGCGGCCGCGTCGCCCGCCGTGCCCCGGCTCTTCGTCGCCCCCCCGGCCGCGAGCAGCCGCCCGTCGGGGCTGATCGCGATCACGCTGATGGAGCCGGCCTCACCGGCGAAGGCCCGCTCCCGGCGGCCCGTGTCCACGTCCCAGGCGACGACCTCAAACCCGCCGGGCCGGTCGTTGCGTGCCGCAAACGCTTGGCGGCGGTGCGGGTGGAAGACGACGCCGTGGTATTCTCGGAAACCGGCGGGCAGCGACCCGATCGTGCGGCCCGTCGCCACGTCCCGCGCGGTGACTGTCGATACGCCGACCGTGGCGACGGTCTGCCCGTCGGGACTGATGGCGCCGGCCGGCGTTCCCTGAAACCCGTACAGGGCGGACGCGCCCCGGGCGGGCGTCTCCGCCGTTTCGATCGGTGGCGCCGCAGACCCGCCGTGGGCGTCCCACAGCTTGACGACGCGGTCGGAGCCGGCCGAGGCGAGCCACCGGCCGTCCGGGCTGTAAGCGACGGCGGTGACGAACCCGGCGTGCGCGCGGATCCGCCGCACGACGCGGCCGCTCGCCGCGTCGACCACGTCGACCGTTCCGCCGCCGCGGCCCACGGCGAGGCGCTGCCCGTCCTGGCTGAACGCCAGCGGTCCTTTGACGACGGGCTCGCCGCCGAGCCACCCCGGCGCGGTCCCGCGGCCGAGGTCCCAGAGGGCGATCTGCCCCGTGGCGTTCAGGCCGGCGATCCGCCGGCCGTCCGGGCTCAGCGCCACGTTGAACCAGAACGTCAGCCCCGCGACCGGGTCCCGGAGAGTATTGGCCGGCTTGCCCGCGGCCAGGTCCCAAAGGCTCAGCGTGGCACCGGCCCGGGCGAGGTACCGGCCGTCGCGGCTGTAGGCTACCCCCATGTCGGTCGCTCGCATCCAATCCGGGACCGGCGCGATCCCCCCGGTGACGCCGAGCCGGGGCAGCGTTCGAATAAGCCGGCCGGTGTCCGTCTCCAGCAGCACCGTGCCGGCCTGGCAGCCGAGCGCGAGTTGACGGCCGTCGGGGCTGTAGGCCACGACCTGGGACAGGTTGTAGTCGCGGACGGTCGCCGTCCTCGTGCCGGCGGCGACGTCCCAGAGGAAGAGTTCGCCGTTCTGGTGGTTCGTGTAGCCGGTCGTCGCGAGCCGGGCCCCGTCCGGGCTGAACGCGACGGAAAACACCGGTACGTGGTGCCCGTCCAGTCGTGCGGTTTCACGCCCGGTGGCCGGCGCCCACATCCAGACGGTCCCGTCCATGCCGCCGCCGGCGAGCCGCCGCCCGTCGGGGCTGAACGCCAGCGATTGCACGACGGCGGGCGCCGCGATCGCCCGCAATTCCTGCCGCGTCTGGTTGTACAGGTAGTACCACTCGAAGCCGCGGAGGTCCTCGCCGGCGGTTTTGTCCGGGGTCTGGCGGTCGAGCAGGTCGTTCGTCCGCCCGAGGTCGTTGGCATCCCAGGCCTTGGCGGCAAGCAGCAACTGGGCGTCGTACGTTCGGCGGCGGGCCGATCGGGCCTCGGCCTTGGCCACGTCCTCGCTCGCCGCCGCGTCGGCCGCCTTCTGGTTGGCGATCCCCTCGTTGCTCGTGGCGGCGACCGCCGACTGGCGCCACTTGTCCGCCAGCACCGCGGAAACGGTCGTCCCGGCGACCAGCACCACCGCCAGCGCCGCCGCCAACCCGGCGACGCCCGGGTGCCGTCGGCACCACCGCCACGCCCGGCCCGCCGGCCCCATCGGCCGGGCCAGCACCGGCTCGCCGGCCAGGTATCGCCGCACGTCGGCGGCGAACGCGGCCGCCGTCGCGTACCGCCGCCCCGGCTCCTTCTCCATCGCCTTCAGGCACACCGTCTCCAGGTCCCGCGGCACGTGCTGGTTGACCCGCCGCGGCGGCCGCGGCTCCTCCCGCAGCACCTGGTGCAGGATCATCGCCCGGCTGCCGCGGAACGGCAGCTCCCCGGTCAACAGCTCGTACAGCACCACGCCGAGGCTGTACACGTCGCTGCGGCGGTCGGCCCGGTGGCCCTTGCCGGCCGCCTGCTCCGGGGCCATGTACGCCGGCGTGCCGACCACCTGTCCGTCCAGCGTCATCGTCACCTCGGCCTCGTCCCGCAGGGCCAGGCCGAAGTCCATCAACAGCGGCGTGCCCGGGCCGGCCGCGCCGGGCGGGGGCGGCTCGACCATGACGTTGGACGGCTTGACGTCGCGGTGGACCAGTCCGAGGTTGTGGGCGTACTCCAGGGCGTCGGCCAGGCGGGCGACGAGGTCGGCCGCCTCGCGGAACGTCGGCGGCCGGGCCCGGGCCAAATCGCGGAGGGTGACGCCGGCGACGTAATCGGCGACGATCGCCGGCCGGCCGTCGGGGGCGGCCACCTCGTGCACCGGGACGATGCCGGGGTGGCGGAGTTGGGCGGCCGCCCGGGCCTCGCGGAGGAACCGCTCCGACCCGCCGTCGGCGAGCAGCCCGGGGTGGGGGATCTTCAGGGCGACGAGGCGGTCTAGCTCGGTGTCGCGGGCCTTCCACACCGCCCCGAACGCCCCCTGGCCGACCCGCTCCAGCAGTTGGAACTTGCCCAGCCGGGTCATCGGGGCGGCGGTGTCGGTCAGCCGGCTGTCGCGGACGTGGAAGGTGCTGCCGCAGGCCGGGCAGTGGACCTCGTCGGCCTGGCCGTCGGCCAGCCGGACGGGGTTGCGGCAGTGCGGGCAGCGGAGGGCGGTGCCGGCGGCGACCATGGACGGGGTGGCGTCGGCGGTGTCGTCGGCGGGCGGGCCGGGCGGGTCACGGTCGGGGGGCGTGCTCATCGCGGGCGGGCCTCTCGGCCGCATTGTCCCGCCCGCCCGGCGGCGGTGCAACCGGATTTTCCCGAGGCGGAAGACGGCCCGGCGGTCACTCGCCGATGACCTTGATGAGGACCCGCTTGGGCCGGTTGCCGTCGAACTCGCCGTAGAAGATCTGCTCCCACGGGCCGAAGTCGAGCTTGCCCTTCGTGACGGCAACGACGACCTCACGGCCCATGACCTGGCGTTTGAGGTGGGCGTCGGCGTTGTCCTCGCCGGTGCGGTTGTGGGCGTACCGCTGCGGCGACGGGTCGAACGGGGCGAGGCCCTCCAGCCACTTCTTGTAGTCGGCGTGCAGGCCGGACTCGTTGTCGTTGATGAACACGGAGGCGGTGATGTGCATGGCGTTGCACAGGACCAGCCCCTCGGTGACGCCGCTCTTGCGGACGGCGTCCTCGACCTGGGGGGTGATGTTGACGAAGTCCATCCGCGCCGGGACGGTGAACGTCAGGTACTCGGTGTGGGATTTCATGGCGGTCCCCTGGCTTCGTTACGCCGCGAGCGGCGCTTGACAGTTCTCCCCTCTCCCGGCTTTGCGGGAGAGGGGCCGGGGGTGAGGGCGGCTGTTCCTCCCTCACCCCCCGGCCCCCTCTCCCACAAGGGGAGAGGGGGAGGAAGAGGGTGCTGCCCGGTCCCCCCTCTCCTTTTATGGGAGAGGGGGTTAGGGGGTGAGGG
>DASXAN010000479.1:0-1910 GCA_036406755.1 Gemmataceae bacterium | reverse complement strand
GCGCGAGTCAAGCGCGCTCGGCGGAGCCTCGCGGCTAAACAACGACGATAGTCACGCCGCCTCGCGCTTCGACCGCGCCAGCCCCGCGATCACCTCCGCCGCCGTGCGGCACGCTCCCGGCCGCCCGACCCGCTCCCGCAGCGCCGCCAGCTCCGCCTGCATGCCGGCCGCGGCCGCCGGGTCCGTCAGCCAGTGTAGCAGGCGCCGGGCCACGTCCGCGGCCGGGTCGTGCGAGGTCAGGTACTCCGGGAACAGCTCGCCGCCGGCCAGCAGGTTGACGATGCTGATGTGCGGGATGTGCAGGACCGTCCGACTGATCCGGCGGTACAGCGGGTTGACGCGGTAGACGACGACCGTCGGCGTGCCGTGGTGGAGCAACTCCAGCCCGACCGACCCGGAGACGGCGGCGCAGGCGTCGGCCAGGTGCATGATTTCCGGCGTGCGGCCGACGTGCGCCACCGCCGGCAACCCCTCTCCCGTCAGCCGCCGCTCGACCCAGTCCTTGTGGCCGGGCTTGTAGCAGGCGAACAGGAAGCGGGCGTCCGGCCGGGTGGCGTGGACGAGCTTCGCCGCGTGGACGAGTGTGTCGAGATTGCGGTTCAGCTCGCCGTGCCGCGACCCCGGCAGCAGCGCGACGACCGGCCCCGGCCGGCCGCGCTGGTCACGAACGAACTCGCCGTCGAGCCGCTGTTTCGCCAGCTCGTCGAAGAACGGGTGGCCGACGTACCGGGCCTGCGACACGTCCCGCTCGTGATACCACGCCTCCTCGAACGGCAGCGAGCAGAGGACGTGGTCGAAGTACTTCCGCACCTTGGCGACGCGGTGGGTGGCCCACGCCCAAACCTGCGGCGGGACGAACGACACGACCGGCACGCCGGCCCGCTTCGCCGCCGCCGCCAGCCACCAGTGGAAGCCTGGGTAGTCGATCAGTACGACCGCGTCCGGCCGGTTGGCGGTGATCCAATCGACCATCACCCGCCGCAGGCGGATCATAGTCGGCAGCGCTCGGACGATGCCGCTGAGGCCCATGATGGCGTGGTCGGCGAGCGGGTAGAGCAGGTCGTAGCCGGCGCGGCGCATGCGGTCGCCGCCGAAACCGGCGGCGGTCACACCGGGGTCAATGGCTCGCAGGCTGTGGAGAAGGTTCGCGGCGTGGATGTCGCCGCTCGGCTCGCCGGCGGACAGGAAGATGCGCATGGGTTCGGCGTCCTTGCCAATAACGGGGCCGCTTGCGGCTATGCGGGCTTGCATAGCCGCAAGCGGCTAAGATTCATCCCTTCGGCGGCACGTCGATCGGCCGCGTGTTGCCCGGCAGGGCGGTCGGCTCGGCGACCTTGCGGTAGCCCAGCGCCCGCAACACCTCCAGCACCTCGCTCCACGTCGGGAACGGCCGGCGGTTGTCCCGCTTGTACTGGTCCATCGACTTCATGAAGATGATCTCTTCGTCGTTGTAGTCCCGCTCGCACGTGGTCGGGTCCACCTGCCGGCGGCGCTCCGGGAGGTCTTCGCGGGCGCGCCGCGCTGCGGCCCCGGCCTGGCCCCGGCGGTCCAGGGCGACCGGGATGTTCTTCTTGCGCCGTTCCTGTGGCCGCCGGCCGGCGGTGTGGCTGGCGTTGTTGGACTGCGGGGTGTCGCTCATGCCCGGCCGTCTCCAGGGGGTGCGAGTTGCCGTCCCGGTCGGAGGCGCGAATGGCGAAAAGTCTAGGTATTAGGCTACTTTCCGCGGCGGAACAGTCAAGCGCAATCGGCCCGGCGGCGGCGTAAACGGCGGGGGCCGTGCCGGTCGTGCGGCCTATTCTGCCCCGGAACCGGCCGCCCGGGCCCGCCACTGACTCAGGGCGGTGTTCGCGACAATAATCATGCCGATCAGGATGTGTTGCGCCTCGATCGGCACGTTGAAGGAATTGACT
>DASXAN010000478.1:0-8267 GCA_036406755.1 Gemmataceae bacterium | reverse complement strand
GCCAGGAATTGCGACGTGAACGTCGGGTGGTTGGCCGGGTCATACCCGGGGCGGATCAGCTGGACGTTGCGGACGGCCCCGTTGGTGTTGGTGAACTTCAGGGTGAAGTACCAGCCGCCCTGCGCGTCCGAGGCGTTCAGGATCACGTCGGCCGTGGTGGTGTTGGTGGCGGCATTGTAGCGCAGGTTCTGGACCGACCCGCCGGGAGTCACCCAGGTGTCCACATTCGCCTGGCCGGTGAACGACAGCTTGTAGGTGCCGTTGTAGATATGGGCGGTGTTGACCAGGCCGGTCTGGACGAAGGCGATGAAGTCCTCGGTCGGCCAGCCGTTCGCGTCCACGCTCGCCTGCACGAGCGGGCCGGCGGCCGACTTGGAGACGGAGTAGAACTCCCGGGCCTGCTTGAAGATGTCCACGAAGGCATTGTTCAGGTCCCAGTCGTGCAGCTGCGGCAGGTTCGCCCCGACCGGCACGGTCGCGGTCACCGCCGGGCCGGTGACGGTCGCCGTCGCGCCGGCGGCGGCGAAGCCGAAGTCGGCCGTCGTGCCGAGCGTCAGCGTCGTAGTGCCGACGAGCGTCCAGGTGCCGTCGGCCCCGGTCGGGGACGAGTACCCGGAGATCAGGTTGCCGTCGCGGACGAGCTTCAGCCACGTCGGGCCGGTCGCGCCGAGCTTGACGACGTCGATGGCGGCGATCCCTGCCGCGGAGCGGGACTCGAAGTGGACGCCGTCGGCGGCGACAAACAAGGCGGCCTCGCGGCCGTTGGCGGCGAGGCCGTCGCGGATCATCAGGCCGGTCTGGCCGGTGCCGCCGGTGACCCGGGCGGTGACGACGCCGTCGCCGGCCAGCGCCTGGTAGACGAAGTGGCCGCCGTCAGCCACGCCGCCGAACGTGCCGGTGCCTTGAACGGTGAACGTGCCTCCGGTAGACCGGACCGAGCCGCCGGCAGTGCCGAGGTCGGTGTCGAGCCAGCCGCCGGACGGGTACAGCTGCGTCGCCGGGACGGCCGCCTTCGGCGTGGACGGGCTGCTCCAGAACAGCTCGGCCGTCGCCGGCCCGGTGTTGTTCGCGTACTCCAGGCTGATGTCGTAGGTTTCGCCGGCCTTCAGAGTGATGGTGCCGCTGTCGGTGGCCGTGGCGTGGTTGGTCCAATGGTCGATCAGCTTCTGGCCGTTGACCCACAGCCGCACGCCGCCGGCGGTGACGGTCGCGAAGGTGTACGTCTCCGAGAACTGCGCCTGCACCTGGCCGGTCCAGCGGACGGAGAAGTGGTCGGCCGGGACGGCGGCGTCCGGGGTCCCGTTGCCCCAGTCGAAGTTCACGCCGGGGTCGATCCGCGTGCGGATGATGTTGGCGAGGTTGGCATCGGAGTAGTAGTCGGCGACCAGCCCGGTGCCGGCCCCGACGGCCGCCAGGGCCGGGACGGTCCGGTCCTCCAGCGGCAGCAGCTCCAGCCGCACGCGGGCCCGGCGGCTCTTGCGGCGGCTGCCGGTCGTCGGCAACCAAGTCTGAAGCGTGGTGAAGGCGTTGAAGTGAAACATGGAGTCGTTCCGTTGGCGCGCAGGGGAGCCGTGACCGCGGGGGCGCGGGCTCAGCGCGGGTGTCCGATCGGGAAAGCCGGCCGCGAGCAGCCGGCGGGCGCAGACAGGGCGGTCGGTCACGGCGGGGCAGGGGGACGCCGGCCGCCGGACGCGGGCGAGTAGCGCTCTGGTCCATTGGGGACGAGACCCGGCGATCACGACCGCCGGGGCCAATGAAACCTAGTTCACCGTCACGCGAATGCAAATCGGTGCATCCGGCAATTCCGGCGCAACCGGACCGGGAATACGGCCGGAAAAATAAGGTGACAAAAATGGGAAACGGGCGCAAGGCGGGACCGGACCCGCGTTGACCCGTTCGGCATCACTCATCACGTCATCCGCGCCGCGATCGCCGTCGGTTTGGGGCAAATTGGTCCGTCCGAGGGCCGAGTCGGGTTCGTTCACCGTCCGCCGTTCGTTCAGGATGCCCACCACCCGAACTGAATGAACGAAACGGCCGTCCCTGTTCCTCGTCGCCCGGCAACCTCACCCGTAGAGAGTTCGACATGACCGCCGCCGACGCCGCCGACGTGCCCTCCCTCCTCGCGCTGGCCCGGTCCGGGGAGCCGGACGCGCTCGGTCGCCTGCTGGAGCAGTACCGGGATTACCTGACGATCCTGGCCCGCGTACAGATCGGCCGCCGCCTCCAGCGGAAGGTGGAGGCGGGCGACTTGGTGCAGGAGACGTTCCTGGAGGCGCACCGGGCGTTCGAGCGGTTCCGCGGGGTGTCGGAGGGCGAGCTGGTCCAGTGGCTGCGGCAGATCCTGGCCGCCCGCGTGGCCATGCTCGTCCGCCGGTACTTCGGCACGCAGCGGCGGAACGCCGACCTGGAGCGGGAACTCGCCGACGAGCTGGACCAGTCGTCCCGCCTGCTGGGTGCGGAGTTCGTAGCGTCCGGCACGTCCCCCAGCCAGGGGGCCGCCCGCCGGGAGCAGGCCGTCATCCTGGCCGACGCGCTCGCGCGGCTGCCGGAGGACTACCGGACCGTCATCCACCTGCGGCACCTGGACGGGCTGACGTTCCCGGACGTGGCCCGGCGGATGGGCCGCAGCGTGGACGCGGTCGAGAAGCTCTGGGCCCGGGCGCTCGTGCAACTCCGCCGGCTGCTGCCGCCGCCGGCATAAGTCGATCACCGACCCGGCCGCGCCGGGCCGTCCGCGGGATTCGCTCTTGGGGAAGGGCGGTGCCGTCCGCGGAGGGGGTGCCATGCTGTATCATCGACCTGTGGGAATCGCGGCCGGGTTGTGCCTGGCGGCCTTGGGCGGCTGGGCCGGGCTGATCGCCCTGGCGCCGCCGGAGCCGGGCGTGGCCGAGTGGTTGGCCGCCCTGAAGTCCGGGGACGTCGCCTCCCGCCGCCGGGCGGTCGAGGCGCTGCTCCGGTGCGGCGGCGGCCCCGCCGACCAGGTGTGCGGCCCGCTCGCCGCCGCGCTGGGCGACCCGGACCTGATCGTCCGCGGCGGCGCGGCCGCGGCCCTGGTGGCAGTCGGCCCGCCGGCCGCCGGGCCGGTCGCGCAAGCGCTGCGGAGCGGCGACGTCCGCGCCCGCCGCGGCGCGGTCGATGTGCTGGCGCGAATTGACCCGGCCGCCGAAACGGCCGGCCCGCTCGCCGGCGCGTTGTGCGACGAGGACGAGTACGTCCGCCGCGGCGCCGGCCCGGCGCTGGGGCGGGTGGGATCGGCCGCCGTGCCGGCGCTCCGGGCCGCCCTGCGGGACCATCGGCCGGAGGTCCGGCGCGTGGCCGCGGACGGGTTGGCCGTCGCCGGCCCGGCCGCCCTCCCCGCGGTCGATGACCTCGCCGCGACGCTGGCGGACGTCGACGCCGATGCCGGCTGGGCCGCCGCCGAGGCGCTGGCCCGGGTGGGGCCGGCGTCCCTACCCGCTCTGGGAGCGGCACTGCGGGGAAGCGACCCCATGGTCCGGAGCCGTGCGGCGACCGCGCTCGGGCGGCTCGGCCCGGCGGCGCGATCCGAGTTGACTGACCTGCTCGGGCTGGCCCGCGACGCGGCGGCGGACGTCCGCCGGGCGGTCGCCGAGGCGGTCGCCGGGATCGACCGTCAGCCGACGACGGTGGCGGCGGTCCGTGGGCTCTTGGCCGACGCCGACGCCGGCGTGCGGCGGGCCGCGGCTGAGGCGCTGGGCCACTTCGGCCAGCCGGCCCGCGCCGTCGCCCGGGACCTGGTCCGCGCCCAGGACGACCCGGACCCGGACGTGGGCCGGGCGGCCACGCAGGCCCTGTTGACCTTAATTGGCGAAGACGCCGCTGGGCGGAGCAGGATGCCGCAGCCCGCCTGGCTGGTGCCGTGACCGCCGGAGTTTGCCATGCCCGCCGACGCCGACTCGCTTGCTGCTCCCGCCGGCTCCCGGACCGCCTGCCCCGCGGACGACGACCCGCGCGTGGCCGCCGCCCTCCAGGAGTACCAGGCGCTCCTGGAGTCCGACGGCCGGCCGGACCGGGCCGCGTTTCTGGCCCGGTTCCCCGACCTCGCCGGGACGCTGGCCGAGGCGATGGACGGTCTGGACTTCCTGTGCGGGGCGATGGGCTCACCGGCCGAGGCCGACGGCCGGGCGGTCCCTGTTCAACTTGGTGACTTCCGCATCCTGCGCGAGGTGGGCCGCGGCGGCATGGGCGTCGTCTACGAGGCGGTGCAGGAATCGCTCGGCCGCCGGGTGGCGTTGAAGGTGCTGCCGTTCACCGCCTCCCTCGACGATCGCCAGCTGCAGCGGTTCCGGACGGAGGCGCAGGCGGCCGCCCACCTGCACCACACGAACATCGTCCCCGTGTTCGCCGTCGGCAGCGACCGCGGCGTCCACTACTACGCGATGCAGTTCATCGACGGCCAGACGCTGGCCGGCGTGATCCGCGAACTGCGGCAGGCGGCCAAGCCGGTGGCCGGGTCGGCCGCCACGGCCGCCGTCGATCCGGCGGCAGTGACGGTGGAGGAGGGCGTGGTCGCCAGCCGCCCGCCGTCCGGCACATCCTCCGGACTGCCACGACCGGGGCCGGACTACTTCAAAGGGCTGGCCCGGATCGGCGTGCAGGCCGCCGAGGCGCTGGAGTACGCCCATTCGATGGGCGTCGTCCACCGCGACATCAAGCCGGCCAACCTGCTGGTGGACGGCCGCGGCAACGTGTGGGTGACCGACTTCGGCCTGGCCCACGTCCACGGGGCCGGCGACCTGACCGCCACCGGCGACGTGCTCGGGACGCTGCGGTACATGAGCCCGGAGCAGGCCGAGGGCCGCCGCGGCCGGGTGGACCACTACACCGACATCTACTCCCTGGGGGTCAGCCTGTACGAGCTGTTCACCCTCCGGGAGGCGTTCCCGGCCCGCGACCGGGCGGGCCTGCTGCGGCAAATCCTCAACGACGACCCGCCGCCGCCCCGCCGCCATTGCCGCGGCTTGCCGGTGGAGTTGGAGACGGTCATCCTGAAGGCCATGGCGAAGCGGCCGGCCGACCGGTACGCCACAGCCCAGGAGCTGGCCGAGGACCTGCGGCGCTTCCTCGACGACAAGCCGATCCTGGCCAAGCGGCCGACCCTGTGGCAGGTGGGGGTGAAATGGGCCCGCCGTCACTCGGCGGTGGTGGGCACCGCGGTCGCGGCGGGCGTCCTGTTGCTGATGGTGCTGGCAATTGCCTACGTGCGATTGACGGTCGCGTACCAGAAGCTGAGCGACCAGCAAGCGGCCTTGAAAGACCAACAGGCGGAGACCGAGAAGCAAAAGACGGCGGCGGAGAAAAACGAGGCTAAGGCCCGCAACCAGGCCGCCCGCGCGGACCGCAGCGCACAGATGGCCCTGGACGCTCTGAACAAGGTCGCCCTGGACCTGGCCGACAAGCGACTCAAGGATGACCGCGAATGGGGCAAACGGGCCGAGAACTTTCTCAACGGCATTTTTGCTACCTGCCGTGACCTGGCGACCGGGAATGGAGGCAGTCCGGAATTGCGCCTACAGGCCGTGAGCGCCGCCCGTCAGGTGGCCGAGGATTACGCCAACCTCGGCCGCGGGAAAGAGGCGAAGAAGGCGTACGCGGACGCCAACGAGTGGAACCGGCGGCTGGTCCGCGAGCATCCCAAGAGCTTCGTCAACCACGTATACCTCGCCCAGGGGTGCCGCGAGTACGGCCTCCTCTTGCGGAAACTCGGCGAGTCTCGGGCAGCGGCCGAGCAGTTCCAGTTGGCCCTCGACTCGTGGAACGACCCGGACCCGATGAGCCCGTGCCCGTACGAGGCGTCCGAGGCCAATGACAATCTGGGCGACCTGCGGGCCGAGGCGGGCGACCGTGCCGGTGCGGAGCGGTACTACCAGACCGCGTATGAGTTGCGGACTCGGCTGCTGAAGATGACCGAAGGTAGTCCCGAAGGCACCCTGTACGTCTTTACCCGGCTGGTGGATGACCATCTCCGCCTCGGCCAGATGCGGCGCGAGGCGGGCGACCAGGCGGGTGCCGCGAAGCGGTACGGGCTGGCCCTGGAACTGGCCGATAAACTCGTTCAGCAGCGCCCCAAGGTCGGTGGCTATGGCGTGATCCGGGCGAAGTGCCTGCGCGCGCTCGGCGACCTCGTCGAGGTCACGGACCCCGCCACGGCGACCGAACACTACCGCAAGGCTCTCGAAGCACTGCCGGAACTGGCGGCCGAGCATCCGGGGCAGCCGCAGGCCCGCCAGTTGCTGGCCCATGTGCACGCCGCCGCCGGGGCGTTGGCGCTGGCCGGCGGCCGTGCGGCCGAGGCGGCGGACCACTTCCGCGCGGCCCGCGACCTGTTCACGAAGCTCGCCGCGGACCTGCCGGACGGCGGCCCCGGTCCGGGTCTGCCGGGCTACAACGAGAACGAGCTGGCATGGTTCCTCGTCACCTGTCCGGACCCCCAGTTCCGCGACCCGGCCCGGGCTGTCGAGGTGGCCCAGAAGGCCGTCAATCGGGCCCCGCAACATTCCGGCTACCTGAACACCCTGGGCGCGGCTTACTACCGCGCCGGCGGTGCGGCCAAGGCGGTTGCGACCTTGGAAAAGGCTGTGGAGCTGAACCGCGGCAGCGAGGGCATGGACTGGCTATTCCTGGCCGCGGCGCGGTGGCAGCTCGGTCGGACCGAGCAGGCGCGAGAAGCCCGTGCCGAGGCCGCAAAGTGGCTGGCCAACACCCCGGGCGGCCGCAGTGCCGAGTGGATTCGGATCGAGGCCGAGGTCGATGGCGTCCTGGGCCATCTGGCCGCCACGCGGTGACGCGCCGCCGACTCGCACGTTTCACCGCCCGGGACGTTCCGCGCGCACTTCCGACCGCTATACTGAATCCCATCCCCCGCCCGTGCCGGGAACCGTCCCGCCCCCGAGGTGCGCCATGCCGACCCGCCGCCAGTTCCTCCAGGCCTCCGCCGTCTCCACCGCCGCCACCCTCGCCGCCGCGGCCGCACAACCGGCCCATGTGGCCGGAAACGACATGCTCCGCATCGGACTGATCGGCTGCGGCGGCCGCGGCACCGGGGCCGCTGAACAGGCGGCCCGTGCGGACAAGAACGTCCAACTTGTCGCCCTCGGCGACGCCTTCCCGGACAAGATTGAGAAGTGCCTCCGCAACCTGCGGGGGTCGATGGGCGGCCTGTTCGCCGCCAAGGTGGACGTGCCGCCCGAGCGGCGGTTCGCCGGATTCGACGCCTACAAGCACGTGATCGACGCGGTGGACGTGGTGTTGCTGGCCACCCCGCCCGGCTTCCGGCCGGCGCACTTGCGGGCCGCCGTCGAGGCCGGCAAACACGTCTTCTGCGAGAAGCCGATGGCCGTGGACGCCCCCGGCGTGCGGTCGGTCCTCCAGACGGCCGAGCTGGCGAAGCAAAAGAAGACCTGCCTGGTGTCCGGGTTCTGCTACCGCTACGACCCGCCGAAGCGGGCGACGGTCCAGCGGCTCCACGAGGGCGCGATCGGCGACATCCTGGCCATCCACTGCAACTACAACACCGGCCCGATCTGGCACGTGGACCGCAAGCCGGGCATGAGCGACATGGAATGGCAGATGCGCAACTGGTACTACTTCACCTGGCTGTCCGGCGACCACATCGTCGAGCAGCACATCCACAACCTGGACAAGGCCGCCTGGGTGATGAAGGACGCCTACCCGGTTTCGGCCGTCGGCCTGGGCGGCCGGCAGGTGCGGACCGACCCGAAGTTCGGCCACATCTTCGACCACCACGCCGTCGTCTTCGAGTACGCCAACGGCACGAAGCTGTTCTCCTTCTGCCGGCAGATGAAGAACTGCTTCAACGACGTGTCCGACCACCTGATCGGCACCAAGGGGTCGTGCCAGCTGATGCAGCACCGCATCGACGGGCCGCACGCCTGGCAGTACCGCGGCGACGCGCCGAACATGTATCAGCAGGAGCACGACGAGCTGTTCGCCGGCATCCGGGCCGGGTCGGCGCTGAATGACGGCGGGTTCATGGCGTACAGCACGCTCATGGGGATCATGGGCCGGATGGCGACGTACACCGGCCAGAAGGTGTCGTGGCAGCAGGCGCTGAACTCGAAGGAAGACCTGACGCCGCCGCGGCTGGACATGGCCGCGTCGCTGCCGGTGCCGCCGGTGGCGAAGCCGGGGGTCACGAAGCTGGTGTGACGAGAACGGTCCGGCGCGGTTGGTAGGGTGGGCCGAGGGCAACGAGGCCCACCGAGCGATGGTCGGTGGGCCTCGTT
>DASXAN010000477.1:0-4349 GCA_036406755.1 Gemmataceae bacterium | reverse complement strand
CCGCAGTCGGCGTACTTGACGGGCTTTGAGGTCGACCACGTCATCGCGCGGCAGCACGGCGGGCGAACGGTCCTAAGCAACCTGGCCCTGTCCTGCCTGCACTGCAACAGCCACAAGGGGCCGAACATCGCCGGCCTGGACCCGTTGGCCAGCGGAACTCGGCCGGTGCGGCTGTTCCACCCGCGGCGGCACAAGTGGGACCGCCACTTCCGCTGGGATGGCCCGTTCCCGGCCGGACGGCGATCGGACGGGCCACCATCGCTGTCTTGGCCATGAACGCGCTCGAGGCGGTCGCGGCCAGGGCGGCCCTGATCGACGAAGGGTTGTTCCCGCCGGGGCAGAGTTGACGTCACGATATCCGAGCCGTTGCCGCCGGATTCGGGGCCCGGCTCAGTACGTCACCCCGAGCTGCAGGAACAGCCCCTCCAGGCTCAGGTCGCCCCGCCGGCGGCCGAGCTTGCCCTCCGCGAAGTCGTTGACGAACGTCGGGCTGTCCACCATGTTGAACCAGTTCGTCACCTCGTACCCGGCCGCGATCCGCACGTTGCGGTACTCCCACGCCACCCCCGTCGCCATCTCCAGCACCGGGATGGTCGTGTAGTAGTGCTCTCGGACGTTGGCGCTGACCGTCGTTCCGCCGTTGTCCGTCTCCCGCAGGCTGTTGGTTGTGTCGCCGACGATCAGTCCGCCGCGGACCCGGCCGAACGTGCTCAGCCCCCACGGCATCAGCCACCGACCCTCGCCGAGGACCGTCGGCCCGGCCCCGTCGAACGATACCCGGCTGTTCACCGCGGCGGCGTTGGCGTCCCGGCCGAAGTACGACGCCGACTGCGTCTGGTCGATCGACGCGTACCGGAACCCGAACCCCAGCCGCAAGGCCAGCGACTCGTCCCCGGCGACGCGGCGGACGGCGTCGAGGTCGTAGAGGTTGTAGTTGAGGCTGTTGCGGGCCACGGCGGCGTCGGCCGTATCCACCAGGCCCGGCCGGGTCAGCGTCGGGTAGATCAGGCCGCCGGGCGGGGCGATGGCGGTGCGGTCACCGCCGGCGTGCAGGTAGGTGTAGGTGAACCACTCCTCCCACGGGGTGCCGGCCATGCGGTAGCCGACGCCGGCCCGCAGGCCGCTGGACAGGTCGTACCCGACCGAGCGGATGTCGCCCTCGGGCGTGAGGTTGTCGAGCGGATCGACGATGGCGAAATCGTCGGCCCGGCGGCGGGGGCGGACGAGCAGGTACTCGGCGGAGAAGAGCCACGCGGCCGGGGAGTCGCAGGCCCGGCAGCCGTCGCAGGTGATGGTGGTCGGCGGCAACGGCGGCTGGACGAACTCGGGCGGCGTCAGGTCGGCGACCGGCGGCGGGGGCGGTTGTTGGTCGCCGTTGAGCGGCAGGCGGGCCGCGGCCGGCCGGGCGGGCGGCGGAGGCGGCGGCGGGCCGACCTGGGCGACGGCCGGCGAGCGGGGTTGCGTCAGCGCCCCGAGGGCGACGACGGCGAGCGCCCCCAGACACGGTCGCAGGCTTACGGCCATTCACGGACCCTCCCCGACACCGGCGGACTGCCGGCAATCGGGCGGGATATAGCGTCGGGGCGGGGCGGGTGCAAGGCGAAGGTGACGCGGCGGACAGGGGAACCTAACCCCCCGGCCCCCTTCCCTAAGAGGGAAGGGGGAGAACCATCAATAGGACAGGTCGGACCACCGCCCCCGCTTCTTCCTTGGCGGTTCTCCCCCTTCCCTCTTAGGGAAGGGGGCCGGGGGGTTAGGTTGCCTTTCGGGACCATTGACCGACCACTCCCCTCAATTGCGTCGCCCCGGGAGTGGAGATAGAATCAGCCCTCTCCGGAGGCTGTCCGTGCTCCTCGACCGCCGCCAGACCCCTTGGGCCGTCGCCACCGTCGCCGTCGGCGTCATCGCCGTCGCCGTGTACGTCTGGCTCGACCGCCGCGGGCCCGCCCCGCTGACCGGCGGCAGCACCGTCGGCCTGTGGTACGGCGTCGCCGGATCGGCCCTCATGATCTACGCCGGCCTGCTCTCAGCCCACCGCCTGTTCCCCGCCTGGTGGTGGCTCGGCATGCGGAAGACCTGGCTCCGCGGCCACCTCTGGCTCGGCTCCCTGAGCGTCGTCCTGATCGCCTGCCATGCCCACGCCCGGCTCGGCTCGGGCGTCGCGCTCGCCCTGTGGCTGGTCCTGGCCGGCATCATCCTCACCGGCGTGTACGGGCTCGTGTTGCAGCAGGTGCTGCCGGGGTGGCTGGCCCGGCGGTTCCCGGACGAGGCCCCGATCGGCCAGATCCCGCACCTGTGCCGGCTGTTCCGCGAAGAGGCCGATGAACTCGTGGACCAGATTGCCCCGCCGGAGGCCGCCAAGGCGGCCGACGCCGGGGGCGGGTTCGCGGCCGAGTTCCGAGCGTTCCACGAGGAGCAGTTCCGGCCGTTTCTGGCTGCCCCGGCACTGCCGCGGTCGGTACTCCTGAGCGACCTCCAGGCGGAGGCGCTGTTCTCGGCGTTCCGGCGGCGGGCGGGAGTGCGGCACGGAGACGCTTCGGACCCGGCGGCCGCGGCCCTGGACCGGCTGGAGGCGGTCTGCCGGGACCGACGGCGGCTGGCCGAGCAGGAGCGGATGTACCGCTGGCTGCACGCGTGGCTGCTGTTGCACGTGCCGCTGTCGGCGGCGCTGCTGATCCTCGGGGCGGCGCACGTGGTGATGTCGCTCTATTACTAGCGTTGGAGTCCCGCCTTTAGGCGGTCTTGAGAAGACCGGCTGAAGCCGGGACTCCAACCCGGACGAACCTATGCCCGCCCCGCGGAACAACCCGAAGGCCTTCGCCGACTGGTACGAGGCCGACTACTTCCGCCGGCCCCGCCGGCCGTGGGTCCTCACCGCCGCCGTCCTCGCCGCCCTGGCCGTCTGCGGGGCGGCCGTCGCCCTGACGTTCGCCTGGCCCGGCGGGCGGGCCGCGTACCAGGCCGGCCCGCTGTCCGACCCGCACGCCTTCCTCGGCGACAACTGCGCCGCCTGCCACGTCGGCACCTTTACGACCGCCACCCGCTTCCTGCCCGCCCACGGCGACGCCCGCGCCACACCGGATTCGGCGTGCCTGGTCTGCCACAAGGCCGGCAACCATAACCCGCACCAGACACGATTCACCGGCGCCGACGGCCAGTCCGCCGAGTGCGCCGCCTGCCACCGCGAGCACCGCGGCGGCAGCTCCATCGCCCAGCTGCCCGACGCCCACTGCACCGCCTGCCACGGCGACTTGCAAACCACCGACGGCACGCACCGCTTCGCCGCGACCATCCACCACTTCGATTCCGACCACCCGGAGTTCGGCGCCTGGCGGGGCGGCCCGCCCCGCGACCCCGGCACGCTCAAGTTCAATCACGCCGTTCACCTCGGCCTGCCGAAGGCGCTCGAAGGTGTGACGGCAGACCGGCTCGGGCCGATGGCCGACGGATTGTCCCGGCTCCGCGACCTGTCCTGCGCCGCCTGCCACGAGCCGGACGACGGCCGGCGGTACATCCGCCCGGTCAGCTTCGACCGCCACTGCTCCGCCTGCCACCCGATCACGGCCGCGGCCGGCGACCAGGTCACGACGCTGCGGCATCCGCGGCCCGGCGAGTCGGCGGCCGTCGTCCGCGGCGAGCTACTGGACCGATTCTGGAAGCAGATCGCCGCCGAGAAGCCGCAACAGCCGGCCCCTGCCGCCGAACCGGACCGGCCGCCGCTGCTGCGGCCGAGCCTGCCGCCGCTGACGCCGGAGCAGCGGGGCCGCGTCAACGACCTCGCCCGGCAGGCAGAATCGCACCTGTTCGCCGCCGACGGCGGGGACGTGCTGACCGTGCTGGAGCAGCCGCTGTTCAAGGTCAAGGGCGGGTGCGCGTACTGCCATACCGAGACGGGTCGTAAGGACGGGCTGCCGACGTACGCCCCGACCGGCATCCGCGACCGCTGGGCCGGCGTGGCGTTCCCGCACGAGCGTTTCGGGTCGGCGGCCCACCGCACGACCGCGGAGCGGTCGGCCCGGGACCGGTGGTTCCCGTACGCGAAGTTCTCGCACGAGAGCCACCGCATGCTCGACTGCAAGGGATGCCACGCCCAGGCCGAGACGAGCACGAAGACGGCCGACGTGCTGATGCCGGACGTCGCGACGTGCCGGCAGTGCCACAACCGCTCGACCGCCGGCGTGCGGTCGGACTGCCTGGAGTGCCACGCCTACCACGACCGGTCGGCGGAGCGGCGTGGGTTGCAGGGGCGGATGACGATCGGGGAGGTGCTGGACCTGACGCGGCCGTGATAGGCCCGGGTTGGAGTCCCGCCTTTAGGCGGTCTTCGGGCCGCGCCAGACCGCCTAAAG
>DASXAN010000476.1:0-2319 GCA_036406755.1 Gemmataceae bacterium | reverse complement strand
CTCGCAGACCCGCTCGTTCTGCTACGTCAGCGACCTCGTCGAAGGCATCTACCGGCTGTTGTTCACCGAGTTCCATGAGCCGGTCAACCTCGGCAACCCGGACGAGGTGTCGATCCTCGAGTTCGCCCGGGAAATCCTCGGCCTGTCCGGCAGCCCGAGCACGCTGGTATTCAAGCCGCTGCCGCAGGACGACCCGAAGGTCCGCAAGCCGGACATCACCCGCGCCCGCCAACTGCTCGGCTGGGAGCCGACCGTCAACCGCCACGACGGGCTGAAGCGCACCCTGGACTACTTCCACCAGCAAGTCGCGGCCCGCGGGTCAGCATAACCGCCGTGCCGGGAACGCTCCTCGCTCGTTATGTGTACAAAAATACAGATGCAACCATTTCCGCGGTCGCTGCCTCTAATTGATTGGGTGGATGTCGAAGAGTCGGCGTGACCGGCCCAGTCGCGTCGATTTGCCCTTCGGTCCGAAAGAAACGGCGGTTTTTGCCCAAGTCCGTGTCTCGGCGGGCCGGGGGGGCGTATAATGTTATGGAAAGCCTTCCTGCCCCCGGTCGCCGCGCGGCGGTTCGACAGACCGGACCCGGCTTCCCACCCATAAGACGACTCGCGCCGCGGGCCGGAACACCCGCGGCCATCGACCGTTGACACGGGACGTTACAGGCGGGGCGGAGGATCGCCCGATCGAACGGCGACGAGAGGCACCAGCACCGAATGACTCGACGGACGACGAAGGCGGCCCACCCCAAGACCAGTCGACACTGGGACGGCGATGCTCCCGCCGACGAGGCCGACCATGTGGCGGCCGAAACCGGCCACGAACCGCCCCTAGTCGAAGACCTGGACGCGGACGACGTGGACGCCGAGGACGAGGAGCGTGAGCCGGAAGAGGCCGCCGGGGAAGAGTCCCACGGCGGCGGGGCGGACGATGCGCTCGGCCTGTACTTGCGGCAGATGGGGGCGATCCCGCTGCTGAACCGCGAGCAGGAGCTGACCCTGGCCCGGCGACTGGAGGACGCCCGCCGCCGGTTCCGGCACGCGGCCCTGTCCAGCGCTCACATCCTCAACCGGGTGCTTCAGACGTTCGAGGCCGTCCAGGACGGCCGGCTGGCGATCGACCCGGTCATCGACGTGGTCACCAGCCTGGGCCTGTCCCGCGACCGCATCCTCAGCCGGATGCCGCACAACACCCGCACCCTCCGCCGGGTGCTGGCGAACTTCACGCGCGAATTTCCGGAGTCCCTGCGCGCCGAATCGGCGGTCGCGAAGCACCGCTGGCGGCGGGCGGTGTGGCGGCAGCTGAAGAAGGCCGCCAAGTTGACCGAGGAGATGTCCCCGCGGACGGAATTGCTGGAGCGGTGGGCCGAGGAGCTGATCGGCCAGGCCGCCGACCTGCGGGAGCAGGCCGAGTCCCTCCAGTCCGGCCGCCGGGTGCCGGCCCACGAGCGGGGCCGCCGGAACCGTGCGCTCCGCGAGCTGTACACGGCCGTCCTCGCATCCCCGGCCGACCTCGACCGGTTGGTCCGCGTCCTCCAGGCCCGGCAGATCATTTACCAGAAGGCCCGCCGGGAACTGGCCGAGGCCAACCTGCGGCTGGTCGTGTCGATCGCCAAGCGGTACCGGTCCCGCGGGCTGCCGTTCGCCGACCTGATCCAGGAGGGCAACCGCGGCCTGATGCGGGCGGTGGACAAGTACGAGCACCGCCTCGGGTTCAAGTTCGGCACGTACGCCACGTGGTGGATCCGCCAGGGCATCACCCGGGCGCTGGCCGACCACGCCCGGACGGTCCGCGTGCCGTGCCACCAGGTGGGGATGCTGGCCGCGATCGAACGGGTCCGGGGCGAGCTGTCGGTGGCCACCGGCCGGGAGCCGTCGGTCGAGGAGATCGCCGCCGTCCTCGGGGTGAAGGCGGACGAGACGCGGTCGCTGCGGGTCGTCGGCCGCCACCCGGTCAGCCTGCACGAGCCGGTCGGCGGCGAGGGCGAGCGGGCCCTGGAGGACTTCCTGAGCGACCACGGGGCCGTTAACCCGGGTCAGACGGTGGACCAGCGGCTGTTGCGGGAGCGGGTCGGGGAGGTGCTGCGGTCGCTGGCCCCGCGGGAGCGGGAGGTGATCGAGCTGCGGTTCGGCCTGCGGGATGGGCACCCGCGGACGCTGGACGAGGTGGCCAAGGTGTACGGCATCACCCGCGAGCGGATCCGCCAGATCGAGGCCCGCGGCCTGCTGAAGCTGCGACAGCCGCTGCGGAGCCAGCGGCTGGCCGAGTTCGCCGACGAGTAACGACGACGTAAATCCCAAAACACAAGCACCAAATCC
>DASXAN010000475.1:0-4978 GCA_036406755.1 Gemmataceae bacterium | reverse complement strand
GGACCGGCTCGGCCTGCTGTTCGTCGCCAACCGGTTGCAAAACGCCGACGGGTCGGACCGGATGTTCGTCGCCGCCTACGAGGTCTGGCCGGGAGCGGCCGATACGGGCCGGGGCCGGGCGGCGTTGCGGTCGCTCGGCCCGGAGGTCGGGCTGTTCCGCTACGGCGACATGTCGCACTGCGTCCACCTCGGCACCGGCGAGCGCATCGTGCCGACGATCGCCGACTGCGTTCGGCCGCCGCCCGCCGGCACCGGCGATTAGCCGACCTCACCGCGTCGTGGGGTGGCGGGCGGCTGGCCGGCCGGCGCG
Organism: Gemmataceae bacterium; assembly: GCA_036406755.1. Lineage (GTDB taxonomy): Bacteria > Planctomycetota > Planctomycetia > Gemmatales > Gemmataceae > DASXAN01. Next base: position 4,668 of record DASXAN010000475.1, on the reverse strand, counting down.
GGCCACCAGCGGCCCACGGCCGCCTGCGCCAATAGCACGAGGCGGCCAGTCACACCCGCGGCCGCCGGTACCAGCCAAACCACCCCGCCGTCCGCCACCCACGCCGCCACGCCCAGCAGCGCCAGTTGCTCCGGCCACGCGGCCGATCCCAACCGCCGGCCCCACCACACGCCGAACACGCCCAGCCCCACCACTGCCGCGGTGCGGAGCAGCCGACCCGGCCACTGCGGACTCGCCGCCGGCCACGCCAGCCGCGGCCCGTCGTCGCCGGCCGGCACGGACCACGCGGACGGCGAGCCGCGGGTGAAGGCGTCGTCGTACGGCAATTCGTCCGCCTCGTCGGCCGCGGCGCTGACCGGCCCGGCGGGGCGGAGTGCGTCGCGGAGCTGTTTCCGCCACGCCGTCAGGGTGATGCCGCCCGGCCCGGCGGGCAGCTCGCCGGTGCCCGCCAGCCCGGCGTCGGCCCGGCGGAGTTCGGCCGCCGCCCGCGCCCGCGCCGCCTTCGCGGCCTCGGCCAGGGCCGGTCCCGCCACCCGCGCCGCGTCCGCTAGCCGGACCTGGGCGGCCGCCCGCACCAACGCCGCGGCCCCCGCGGGCAGCGGTGCGGCGTCCGGCCCGAGTTCAATCCCCGTCGGCGCGAGGACTGTCCACAGCACCGGCCCGGCCGCGACCGACTCGCCGTCGGCCGTCAGCGCCGGGATCTCCGGCCCGGCGGGCCGCGGGTCGTCCGCGTCGCCGGCCCACACGAGTTGCAGCTTCCGCACGCCGGCCGCGGCCGGCAGTGGGACCGCGACCGCGGCGGCCGGATCGCCCGGCGGTGGCAGCGACCGGCCGTCCAGCTCGACGGCCAGCACGCGGACCGGGGCCGGCCACGCGGCCCGCAGGTCGGCCGCCGCCGATTGCACCAGCCAGACGGTCGCCCGGCGGACCCACCGGCCGTCGTCCCCGCGACCCGTCTCGACGTCGGCCAGCTCGGCCCGGACGGCCGCCCCACCGACGGGCCGGGGCGGGGCGGCGGACAGCCGCAGCCGCCAGTCGTCCGCGGTCACTTGCCACGCGGCTTGACCGCGGACCGGCCGCAGGCCGACCGCGTCGCCCCACCGAAGGCCCGGCCCCGCGACTGCCACCGTCCGCTGCACCTGCCCCGGCCGGGTGTCGCCGACGGTCACGTCCGGCAAGGCGACGTCGGCCGGAGTGTCGAGCGGCCGGCCGGCGGTCAACGCCACCCGGTAGTCGGCCGTGACGCCGGGCGGCAGGTCGATCATCCACGACCGGACCTCAGGGCCGGCGGCCGTCTCCCGGATAGTGGCGGTGGGGGCGGCGATCTGGAAGTCCCAACCGGCGCCGCGACGGGCGGTGACGGTGAAGCTCTGCAGCTCGCCGCCGTGGACCTGGGCGGTGACCGTGGTCGTCGCCACCAGCCGGCGGTCGCGGACGGTCGCCTCGGTGTTCAGGCGGAAGTCGGCGCCGCCCGCCGCCGGCCGGACCCGGAACGCCGCCTTGTACGGCTGCGGGCCGGCGACGGCATACGCCCACTCCCGCCCGCCCGCTGACGGCGGGGCGGTTTCGGTCAGGTTGGTGGATAGCACCGGCGCCAGGGCGAGGCCGTCGCGGGCCGTGACCCGCAGCGTGCCGCCGGTCAGGACCGCGCGGGGGCGGATCAGCGGCACGTCGAACCGCCCGGGCCCGGCCGGCCGGGCCACGGAGCCGGACCACTGCACCGCCGCCTCGGCCGTCGGCCGCGCGAGCCACACCTGCAACCGCTTCCCGGCCCGTGACCAGGCGTGGACGTCCGGGCCGTGGACCTCGGTCACGGTGACAGTCGTCGGCACGTCCCACTCGACCAGCGACACCCGGCCGCCGGGGACGCTGACGCGGGCGGCGGCCTCGACCTCGGCCCGCCGCGGCCCGACCCGCCAGGCGACGGCCGACGTCGCCCGCTCCCGCGGGCGACCCGCAAGCGGGTACCCCGCGGCCGTCCGTACGCGCACGACCGGGGCCGCGCCGGGCGCGGACCGCTGGTACGCCGCCGTCGGCGGCCGCGGGTCGGCCTCCACCCGGGCCGGCTGCCAGTGGTCCTTCAGGAACGACTCCGGGGTGAGCGCGACGGCCACGGCCGGCCGCGTGTCGGTCAGCTCGACCCCCTGTGCGCGCCAGGCGAAAACGGGGGGGACGGCCTGCGGGCCGACGGCCCCGGGGAACGGCAGGGCGAACGCGGCGGGGAACGGCGCGCGCGGCACGAGCTCCAGGTTGACCTGCCACGCGCCGCCGACCGGGGCGGCGAAGTCGAGGACCAGCGGCCGCCGCCCGCCCGCCGCCGGCGGGCCGACGCGCCACCCCCGCAACCAGCCGGTGACGGCCCCACCGGCCGGGCTGTCGAGCGGCCGGGCGGCAACGGCGGCCACCTCCAGGTCTTTCGGCAGTTCGATCGTCAGGGCGGTGACGGTGCCCGGCCCGATGGTGTAGCGGACCGACCCGAGAAGCCGGGCGGCCGACTCGGTCAGGTCCCACAGGTACGTCTCCTGCGTGCGGACCGCCGCCGCCCGCGGGGTCCGGCCCTCGACCCGCCAGCGGACGTGAACGGCCCCGACGCGGCCGAGGTCCGCGTCCAGCCGCGGCCGGCCGCCGTCCTCATCCACCCGCTGCGCCCCGCGCCACGACAGGGCTTGCAGGCGGGTCGCCCCGGCCGGGCCGGTCAGCGCCAGGTGGCTCGTCGGAACCTCGGGGACGCCGAACCGCAACTCGCGGTCATCGCCGGCGGCGGGGCAGGGGGCGGCGAACGCCACCTCCAGCGTGTGCGGGCCGCGGCCGCGGACGGGGACGAGATAACGGTCCCCGGCGGCGCGGAGGAACGCCGGGGCGCCGTCGAGCTTCGCCTCACGCAGCTGCACACCGGTCAGCGGCAGCGGCAGCGGCGGCGGGTCGTCGGCGAAGGAATGCAGCCGCAGGACGGCGGTGAACCTCGCCTGGCCGCCCACGACCGTCCCGTCGTACCGGGCGTCGAGCCAGGCGGCCCCGTCCAGCCCGGCCGGCCCGCGGCGGGCCAGGGTGCGGAGGCGGTCGAGCACGTCGGGCGGGGCCAGGACGGCCTGCGGGTCGCCGCCGGTCGGACCGGGGACGAGGTAGACGACGGCCGGCGCCGGTGCGGCCGCCCGCCCGCCGCCGCCGAGCCACGCGGCCAGGACCAGCCCCGCCGTGAGCACGCGGGCCGCCGACGAGCGCTGAGTCGCCACGCCGCGGGCCATCGGCTGTGGCCGGGCCGGCAGGAGTTTCCAGCCGGCGGCCAGCAAGGCGGCGGCGAGCGGGCCGCGGGCGGCCGCCCCGAGTGGGTCGGGCAACCAGATGACGGCGGCCGCGGCCAGCCCGAGCCACGCCACCAACCCGACCCACTGCCGGCGGGCCGGCCACGACCGGCCCGCCCAGGTCAGGGCCAGCCCGACGACGGCGACCACGCCGCCGAGCAGCATCGCCGCCGACGGCCGGACGGTCCAGACGACATCGGCGGGTGCGGCCGACTCCCAGTATGTACCATCGGCCAAGTCCGCCGGGAGCAGCCCGGAGCCGCCGACCGGCACGCCGCCGCCGTCCGCCCAGTCCAGGCCGCGGCGGAAGCGGCCGGAGGCGTCGAACCCGGCGCGGGCCGCCCGGGCGACCGCCGGCGCCCAGTCGGGCGACAGTCCGCCGGCGTGTGCGCGGTCCGTCAGCAGAACGACGCCGTCGCCGACGACCGCGGCCAAGCCCGCCGACTCCCAGAACGGCCGGCCATCGGTCGCCACCGCGGGGTCGGGGGCGACGCCGGCCGCGTCGAGTGCCCACAGGTCGAGGACGACGGTTTCTCCGGCCGCCGACTCCGACGCCCAGCGGGTGACGGCGTCGGCCCAGCGGCGGCCGGCGGCGGCCGGCGGCGCGGCGTCGCCGGCGTAGCCGACCGGCGGGGTTTCGGCCGCGTCGCCCGGGAGCCGGTGCCACCCCTGCGATCCCAGCGGCGTCACGTCCGGCGGCAGGCACCAGATGCGCCGCAGCCCCCCGTCCCCGGCCGGCAACCGCGGCGCGGGGGCGGAGAGGCGGGTGAGCAGTCCGCCGGCGGGGCCGGGGGTCGTGTACACGACCTCCACCGCAACGCCCCGGCGACCCGACGCCGCCGGCGTCGAAACCTCCAGGTGAAAGGCGTCGGCGACGATCGCCGCCGCGTCCGGTCGGGCCGCGGCACCGTTGACTCGCACCTGCCGCACGGCCGCGTCCACCGGCAACTCGACCGGCACGGTCGGCCGGTCCCAGTCCCACAGCCGGAACGAGAGGCGGTGGACGAGCCGACCGGGGTCGGTGGCGTAGGTCACCAGCCGCGCGCGGTCGAGGACCGCCGCCGTGGCGGCCTCGCCCGGGACCAGCGCCAGCGCCGCCGGCCCCGCCCCGTACCGGAACGTGCGCAACCACGGGGAGCCGCCGGCGGTCGGCACGTCGGCCAGGCCATCGGGCCGCGGTCGCCAACCGCGGGTGGACCGCAGGTCGAGGGTGAGCTGGTGGTCCTCGGCGTCGGCCGCCGGGACGCGGAGAAGTGGGACGACCCACGGCCCGCCGCCGGCGTACGCCCCCGCGCCGGCGGCCAGGGGCAGGGCCGGCAACGGGCCGGCGGCGGCGAGCGGGGCGACCGCGGCGGCGGCCGCGCGG
>DASXAN010000474.1:0-1807 GCA_036406755.1 Gemmataceae bacterium | reverse complement strand
CCGCTCGACCTGGTTGACGAATTCGGCGATCTGCTCGTCCGTCGGGTCGGTCTGGCCGGCCGCGTCCCGGGCCAGCAGGTCGGCCAGGGGCGTCCGCCGGCGGTGGCGGTCGAAGATGTGCCGCTTGTCCGGCAGGCCGAGGTAGAGCAGCCCACCGGGGACGAGCACCTGGTGGCACTGGGCCAGAAAGCCGATCGGGTTGACGAGGTGTTCGAGGAGGTGGTTGGCGACCATGAAGTCGAGCGACTCGTGGCCGATCAGGTCCACGAACGGCTCGCGGTCGACGTGGACGCGGAAATCGATCGGGTCGGGGAAATCCCGCACCGCGTCGCCGACCTCCGGGAACAGTGCGGCGTAGGCGGCGCGGTCGAGGGCGTCGCAGTAACGGATTGATGTCACGCATGGCCCCGGCTTGAGCGGGTGGCAACCGGGGCCGAACTCGACGCCGCGGCCGTGCAACTCGCGGGCCAGTTCCTCGCGGACCAGGCGGTCACGGGCCTCGTCATCCATCGCAGGACTCCTTTCCCGGGTTCATTCCCACTCGATCGTTGCCGGCGGCTTACTGCTGACGTCGTAAACGACCCGGTTGACGCCCTTGACCCCATTAATGATCCGCGTCGCCACTCGGGCCAGCAGGTCGTCCGGCAGGCGCGACCAGTCGGCGGTCATGAAGTCGTCCGTCTGCACCGCCCGCAGGGCGGTCACATTCTCGTACGTCCGGCCGTCGCCCATGACGCCGACCGACTGCACCGGCAGCAGCACCGCGAACGCCTGGGCCGTCTTGCGATACCACCCGGCCTGCCGCAGCTCGTCGAGGAAAATGGCATCCGCCTGGCGGAGGGTGTTCAGCCGCTCGGCCGACACGGCGCCCAGGCACCGCACCGCCAATCCCGGCCCCGGGAACGGGTGCCGCCAGACCATCTCCTCCGGCAGCCCCAGTTCCAACCCCAGTTTGCGGACTTCGTCCTTGAACAGGTCGCGGAGCGGCTCAATCAGCTCGAACCCGAGTTCCTTCGGCAGCCCGCCGACGTTGTGGTGCGTCTTGATCGTCGCGGCCGGGCCGTCCGGGCTGCCGCCGCTCTCGATCACGTCCGGGTAAAGCGTGCCCTGGGCGAGGAACTTCGCGTTCTCGATGTGCCGGGCCTCGTCGCGGAACACGTCGATGAACACGTGGCCGATGATCCGGCGTTTCTCTTGCGGGTCGGTGACGCCGGCCAGGGCCGACAGGAATCGCTCCCGCGCGTCGACTACGCGCAGGTCGGCCCGGAAGTGGTCGCGGAACGTCCGCCGGACTGCCTCCGGCTCGCCGGCCCGGAGCAGGCCGTTATCCACGAAGATGCACGCCACCTGCGGGCCGATCGCCTTGACCAACAGCGCCGCCGTCACCGACGAATCGACGCCGCCGGATAGGCCGCAGATGACGCGGTGCCGGCCCACCGTCTCGCGGAGTTGCGTCACCGTCTGGTCGATGAACGCCGACATCTTCCACAGCCCGCGGCAGCCGCAGACGTTGACGAGGAAGTTCCGCAGGACCTTCGAGCCCTCCGGCGTGTGGCTCACTTCGGGGTGGAACTGCAGGCCATACACCGGGCGGCTGAAGTGACGGACGGCAGCGATCGGGCAGGTGTCGGTCGCGGCCAGGGCGAGGAAGTCGCCGCTGACGGCGTCCACCTGGTCGCCGTGACTCATCCAGACGGTCATCTCCGAGGATACACCCTCGAACAGTCCGCCCGCCTCGTGGATGCGGCACGCGGCCCGGCCGAACTCCCGCGCCGCGGCCGGCTTAACCGCGCCGCCGAGCACCTGG
>DASXAN010000473.1:0-1670 GCA_036406755.1 Gemmataceae bacterium | reverse complement strand
GAAAAGCAGGTCGGCCTCTGCAACGTGGTGAAAACCGCGGATAGTATGGGGCTGACCAGGGCCGACGGCACGTCGCTGCTCAAGCGCGACCACGGCCAGGACTCGGCCGACAACATTCCCTCGTTCACGCTGGGGTCGGTCAACGTCTCGCCGCTGTCCATGGCGGCCGCGTACGCCACGGTCGCGGCGCGCGGCATGTACTGCGCGCCTGTCGCCATCGGCAAGATCACCGACAACACCGGCAAGAACGTGCCCGTGCCGTCGGCCAACTGCCACCGGGTCTTCCCCGCGGTGGTCGCCGACGCCGTGAGCTACATCCTGCAGGGCGTCCTGACCAGCGGTACGGGGGCGCCGCCGCAGGGCCCGGGCGGCCTGTTCGGCCGCGAGGCGGCGGGCAAGACCGGGACCTCGAACGTGGAGAGTGGCGGCGGCACCCCGTACGCCGCCTTCGCCGGCTACATCCCCGGCCTGGTGGGGTACGTGTCGGTGTTCAACCCGGTCTCCCCGACCGGCAGGACGATGGCCGGCTATACCGCCTGCTACCGGACGGAAAGCGGCGGCCAGTTGTGCCCGAGCCAGATGTTCGGGGCGGAAGCGCCCGGGTCGACCTGGCACATGACGTTCGACCACGCCGACCTCGGCAAGGTCACTTACTTCCATCCGGTCCCGCTGGACAGTGAGTTCTGGAGCAAGGGTAACGGCCAGGTGGTCCAGCAGCCGAAGAAGCCGAAGAAGAAGGGCCACGGCGGCGGCGGAGGCGGCGGTAACGGCGGCGGAGGCGGCGGCAACGGCGGCGGAGGCGGCGGCAACGGCAACGGCGGCGGCGGTAACGGCGGCGGAGGCAACGGCAACGGCGGCGGAGGCGGCGGCAACGGCGGGAGGTAGCGGCAGATGGAGTACCGGCTGCTCGGGCTGAGCGGCTGTGCGGTGTCCGCGCTGGCGCTCGGTACGCTGACGTTCGGCAACGAGACCAGCGAAGCCGACTCGTTCGCTCAGCTCGACCGGTTCGTCTCGGCGGGCGGAACCCTGATCGACTCCGCCGACGTCTACGCGGACGGCCGGTCCGAGCAGATCATCGGCCGCTGGCTCGCCAGCCGGGCGGACGCCCGCGAGCGTGCGGTGATCGCGACCAAGGGGCGCTTCCCGACCACCGAGGACCCGAACGGGCACGGCCTGTCCCGGCGCCACCTGGCGGCCGCCTTGGACGCATCGCTGCGGCGGCTCGGCGTCGAGGCCATCGACCTCTACCAGTTGCACGGCTGGGATCCGCTGACGCCGGTCGAGGAGACGCTGCGGTTCCTCGACGACGCGGCGCAGGCGGGCAAGATCCTCTACGCCGGCCTGTCGAACTTCCTCGGCTACCAGATCCAGAAGTACGTCGACCTGGCCGACGCGCACGGGCTGATCCGCCCGGTGACCGTGCAGCCGCAGTACAACCTGCTGGCCCGGGCGATCGAATGGGAGGTCGGTCCGGCTTGCCAGGCCGAAGGGCTGGGCCTGCTGCCCTGGTCGCCGCTGGCCAGCGGCTGGCTCACCGGTAAGTACCGGCGGGGTGAGCCGCCCGCCGAGGGCACCAGGCTGTTCGACCAGGTGGACCAGGGCATGCGGATCTGGAACGACCGCGGCAACCTGGAGCGCACCTGGCAGGTTGTCGATGTGGTCCGCAAGGT
>DASXAN010000472.1:0-2882 GCA_036406755.1 Gemmataceae bacterium | reverse complement strand
TACGCCCTGCCGTTCTCGGCGTGGTCCACGTCGATGCGGAGGATTTTCGACAGGAGGCGGGTCATGTCCTGGCCGGCGCGGAGGCGGTCCGGCGGGTTCGGGTCGGCGGCGTCGCCGGTCGAGATGTACAGGTAGCCGTCGGGGCCGAAATGCAGGTCGCCGCCGTTGTGGCCGCCCTGTAGCCAGGAGATGATGACTTGCTCGCTCTCCGGCTCGGCCCGCGGGGGGTCGGTGTCGGTGACGCGGAACCGGGACAAGCGGGTGCCGTCCTCCAGGTTCTTCTCGCCCTTCTTGCCCTGGAGGGTGTAGCAGACGTAGCAGAAGCGGTTCGCGGCAAACTTCGGGTGGAACACCAACCCGTAGACGCACTCGATCTGCTTCGCCCCGGGGTGTGGCGTGAGCCGCTTGTACTCCTTCACCAGGTCTAGGAACGGCTCGGCCTTCGCGTCCGGGCGGTTGGCGATGGAGTAGATCTGGCCCCCCTGCTCAGCGACGAAGAAGCGGTCGGCGCCCGGGGCGCGGGTGATCAGGAGCGGGTGGTTGAGCCGGACGTTCGGGAACAGGCGGACGGCGCGGTAGGCCGGCGGCGGCTCCGGCGAGCCGACGACGCGGGACGTGGTCCACGGCTTGCGGCGTGGCGGGGCGGACGGGCTGTCGCCGCGGCTCACCGCCACGCCGGCGCAGGCGGCCAGCGCGAGCAGACCGATGATCCGTCGGTGCGAGTCGGACATGGCGGTACTCAAGGGGCCTCGGCCCGTTGTCGGCCGCGGGCCGTGAGATTAGCATAGGGGCGCCGCACCTGCCGATCGATCCCGCGGAGCCGCCGTCATGCGAGTCTACCTCGTTTTCGCCGCCGTCGCCGGCCTGTGTGCCGGCGCACCCGCCAACCCGCCGCCCTCGCCGGTTGTGCTGAGTGAGTTCATGTTCGAGTCGGCCCCGTTCCCGCAGTGCCATGCCTCGACCGTCGCGGACGTGGACGGCACGCTCGTCGCCGCCTGGTTCGGCGGCACGCGAGAGAAGCACCCCGACGTCGGTGTCTGGCTGTCCCGCCGCGAGAACGGCAAATGGGCGTCCCCCGTCGAAGTGGCCAACGGCGTCCAGCCAGACGGGTCGCGGCAGCCGTGCTGGAACCCGGTGCTGTTCCGCCCCAAGGGCGAGGCGCTGCACCTCTTCTACAAGGTCGGACCGAGCCCGTCGCGGTGGTGGGGCATGGTGACGACCTCGGCCGACGGCGGCAAAACCTGGGCGGAGCCGCGGAGGCTGCCCGACGGCATCCTCGGGCCGATCAAGGACAAGCCGGTGCAGCTCGCGGACGGCAGGATCATCTCCCCGACCAGCGACGAGGCGAACGGCTGGCGGGTCTACTTCGAGCGGTCCGCCGACGGCGGCAAGACCTGGGCCCGCGGCGACTGGCTCAACGACGGCAAGGAGATCGCCGCCATCCAGCCGACGATCCTCGTCCACCGCGGCGGCGGGCTCCAGGCGCTGTGCCGCAACCGCCACGGCCCGATCCTCGAAACGTGGTCAACGGACCAGGGCAAGACGTGGTCGAAGCTGACGCCGACCGAGCTGCCCAACCCGAACTCCGGCATCGACGCGGTCACCCTCGCCGACAGCCGGCACGTCCTCGTCTATAACCACGTCCCGCCGTTCGACGGCCGACGGGGCGGCCAGCGGACACCGCTGAACGTCGCGGTCTCTGCCGACGGCAAGACGTGGCACGCGGCCGCGGTGCTGGAGCGCGAGCCGGGCGAATACTCATACCCGGCCGTGATCCAGGCCGCCGATGGCTCGGTTCACGTCACCTACACCTGGAAGCGGCAGCGGGTCAAACACGTCGTCCTGGACCCGGCGAAGCTCGCCGGGCCGGCGATCCGCGGCGGCATCTGGCCGGCCGACTGAACAACCGTGCTTGTTTCAAAAATGCGGCGAGCCTACCATTCCCATAGGGCCGGCGATGCCGTCCCGTCCGTCGTCCGCTCGCCGCGCGATTGCTAACCCGTTATGACGTCCGGCCTTCCGCCGCCCCCGCCGTCGGTCACATTCTGGGGGGCCGCCCGCGCCGTCACCGGGTCGATGCACCTCGTCGAGGCCGGCGGCAAGCGCATCCTGCTCGACTGCGGCATGGTCCGCGGGTCGCATGCCGAGGCCCGCGCTCCGGCTTTCCCGTTCGACCCCCGCTCGATCGACGCGGTCGTCCTCACCCACGCCCACATCGACCACTGCGGCAACCTGCCGGCCTTGGTCCGCCGCGGGTTCGACGGGCCGATCTACTGCACCGCGGCCACCCGCGACCTGACGGCCGTCATGCTCGCCGACTCCGCCCGCATCCAGGAGGAGCGGTCGCTGCTGGCCTACGCCACCGGCCGCGGCGACTCGCCGGAGACGCCGTACACCCGCACCGACGCCGACCAGGCGGCCGAACAGTGCGTTCCGGTGGACTACGGCCAGGCGGTGGCCGTCGGCGACGTCGAGTTCCGCCTGGCGGACGCCGGCCACCTGCTCGGCTCGGCGATGGTGACGCTGGCCGCCCCGGGTCCCGGCGGACGGACGGTCACCGTGACCTACACCGGCGACCTCGGCCGTCGCGAGTTGCCGCTGCACGGCCGCCCGGCCGCAGTGCCGGCGGCCGACCTGCTCCTCTGCGAGAGCACTTACGGCGGCAAGGCCCACGACCCGGTGCCGCAGACGACCGAACTACTGGCCGAGATCGTCCGCCGCACGCTCGGCCGCGGCGGGCGGGTGCTCATCCCGGCATTCAGCCTCGGCCGAACGCAGCTCGTCCTCCACACCCTTCTGACTGCGATGGACCGTGGCGACGTGCCACCGGTGGACGTGTTCGTGGACAGTCCGCTGGCATCCCAGATCACGGCCGTCTACCG
>DASXAN010000471.1:0-1951 GCA_036406755.1 Gemmataceae bacterium | reverse complement strand
GTTTCCGCCCCCATCGCCGCCAGCATCTCGCGGTACCACGTGTCCGCCGCGGCCGCCCGCCCCGGCAGCGCCGCCGCGCCCCAGATGAGCGTCAACGTCCGCACCGTGGCCGGCTCGGTCTTGGTCCGCTGCGCGTCCTTGACCGCGTTGGCGCACGGCCCGTCGGCGTCGAATAGACATAATAGCCCGCCCAGATCAATCTCCTGCCCGGCGGAGTTGAAGACGTACGACGACCCGGCCGGCGCGACGGCGACCCGCAGCGGCGGCCGGGCCCGGTCCAGGTCCACGACACTGACGGGCAAGCCGCTGTGAAGTGACACGGCGTTGCATACGTCAACGGCCGGGTTAATCGGTGCCAGCCGGCCTTCGGCGGCGGCCTTGGCCAGGTACTCCGACGCCGGCTTGCTCCGCCCGGCCGGGCGGAAGCCGCCGTGCCGCAGCAGCGCCCGCACGGCCTCCCGCACCGCGTCGTCGGCCCGAAGCGAGGCCTCGGCGGCAGCGTCCAGCAAGGCGAGCACGGCCGGCGGCGTCGCCAGTTCGCCGAGCGGGCGGGGGAACGTCGTCGTGAACGCCCGCAGGTCCAACAGCGGGTGCGGCTCGACGGTGAGCATCGGGTTCGCGCCTCGATCTGTGGCGAAGTCTCGTCTGGCATGTTGTAGCCGGCCCCGCGCGGTGGTAAAACGAGCGCACCGACACCGGGGGAGGCGACTCATGGGACTTCCGGAGCAACCCAGGCCGGCCCGCGTGGCCGCGGTGGACGCCTACCGCGGCTTCGTCATGCTGCTGATGATGGCCGAGGTGCTGCACTTCGGCCGCGTCGCCAAGTCGGTGCCGGACTCGCCTGTCTGGCAGTTCCTCGCCCTGCACCAGTCGCACGTCCTCTGGGCCGGCTGCACGCTGCACGACCTGATCCAGCCGTCGTTCACGCTTTTGGTCGGCGTCTCTCTGCCGTTCTCGCTGGCGAGCCGGGCCGCCCGCGGGCAATCGACCTGGCGGCTCATCGCCCACGCCGCCTGGCGGGCCCTGGTCCTGATCTGGCTCGGCATCTTCCTCCGCTCGATCGACAAGCCGCTGACGAACTACACGTTCGAGGACACGCTCACGCAGATCGGGCTCGGCTACCTGCCGCTAGTGCTCATCGCGCTCGGGCCGCGGCCCGGCTGGTGGATCGCCCTGGCCGTGATCGTCGTCGGCTACTGGGCGGCCTTCGCGCTCTACCCGCTGCCGGGGCCGGACTTCGACTACCACGCCGTCGGCGTGCCGGCCGACTGGCCGTACCACTACGCCGGGTTCGCCGCCCACTGGAACAAGAACAGCAATCTCGCCTGGGCGTTCGACACCTGGTTCCTGAACCTGTTCCCGCGACAGCGGCCGTTCCTCTTTAACGACGGCGGGTACGCCACGCTCAGCTTCATCCCGACGCTCGGCACGATGATCCTGGGCCTGATCGCCGGCGACTGGCTCAAGCGCGGCGGGCCGACGTGGCGGACGGTCGGCCGGCTGGCGGTGGCGGGGGCGGTGCTGCTGGCGGCCGGACTGGCCGCGGACGCGACCGGCATCTGCCCGTCGGTCAAGCGGATCTGGACGCCGGCGTGGGTACTCTACAGCGGCGGCTGGTGCTTCCTGATCCTGGCCGGGGTCTACGCCGTCACGGACGTGGCCGGCGTCCGGGCGTGGGCGTTCCCGCTGCGGGTGATCGGCATGAACTCGATCGCCGCCTATTGTCTCGCCCATTTGATCGAGCGCTTCGTGATTGGCTCGTTCCGGACGCACCTCGGGCGGGCGCACCTGGGGTGGGACGTGTTCGCCGCCTTCGGCCCGGCGTACGTGCCGGTCGTGACCGGGGCGGCGGTGCTCCTGGTGTACTGGCTGATTCTGTTCTGGATGGACCGGCGGCGCATTTACCTGCGGGTGTGAAATTGCCCGTGTAGCGGGGAGCCGGAGGCGACCG
>DASXAN010000470.1:0-1550 GCA_036406755.1 Gemmataceae bacterium | reverse complement strand
GGTCTTCGCGGAACCAAGACCGGCTGAAGCCGGGACTCCAACCCGGACGGGAGTACGCCATGGTTGACACCGACCCCGGCAGCCTCGACCGGCTGCACGACATCGTCACCCCGCCGCCGGTGCCGTGGTGGCCGCCGGCGCCCGGCTGGTGGGTGGTCGGGGCGGTCGTCGCCGCGCTACTCGGGGTGGCCGCGTGGGCCGCACTGGCACGCTGGCGGCGGGACCGTTACCGCCGGGCCGCCCTGGCCGAGCTGGACCGGCTGCCGCGAACCGGCCCCGTCGTCCCGGCCGTCGCCGAGGTGCTGAAGCGTGTCGCCCTCGCCGCGTTTCCCCGGGACCGGGTCGCCGCGCTGACCGGCGAGCCGTGGCTGCGGTTCCTGAACACGACCGGCCAGACCGACGACTTCACGCGGAGTCCCGGCACGGCCCTCGGCGACGCCGAGTACCGGCCCGAAGCACCGCTGCCGGGTCCGGAGGTCAACCGCCTGTTCGACGTCGCCCGGCACTGGATCGTCCGCCACCGATGCTGACGCTGGCCTACCCCTGGCTGCTCGTCCTGTTGCCGCTGCCGCTGGCGGCGTGGTGGTTCGCCCCGCCGTACCGGGAGCGGCGGGAGGCGCTGCGGGTGCCGTTCCTGGACCGGCTTGCCCGGCTGACGGGGCAGGAGCCGACGGCCGGGGCGGTCGTCCTCCGCGGCGGCCGGGGGCGGGCCGTCGCGGCGGCCGGCGTCTGGCTCTGCGTGGTGGCCGCCCTCGCCCGGCCGCAGTGGCTCGAACCGCCGGTCTCCCGCACGGTGCCGGTCCGCGACCTGATGCTCGCCGTGGACCTGTCCGGATCGATGGAGACGAAGGACTTCACCGACCCGTCGGGCAAAACGGTGGACCGGCTGACCGCGGTCAAACAGGTGCTCGACGACTTCCTGACCCGCCGCAAGGGCGACCGCGTCGGGCTGATCGTGTTCGGCAACGCCCCGTTCGTCCAGGCCCCGTTCACCGACGACCTGGCCGTCTGCCGGGAGCTGCTCGGCGAGACGCGGGTCGGCATGGCAGGGCCGAAGACGGCGTTCGGGGACGCGATCGGGCTGGCGGTCACCGTGTTCGACCGCAGTGACGTGCCCGAGAAGGTGCTGATCGCGCTGACGGACGGGAACGACACCGGCAGCCAGGTGCCGCCGGAGAAGGCGGCCGCGGTCGCCAAGGACAAGGGGATCGTCATCCACACGGTCGCGGTCGGCGACCCGAAGGCGGCCGGCGAGGACAAGCTGGATGAGGAGGCGCTGAAGCGGGTGGCGGCCGTCACCGGCGGGACGTACTCCCACGCCGGGGACCGGGCCGAGCTGGAGGCCGTCTACCGCCGGCTCGACGCCCTGCCGACCCGGCCGGCCGAGACGATCTCGCACCGGCCGCGGCGGGACCTGTTCCAGTGGCCGCTGGCCGCCGGGTTCCTTTTGAGTTTCGGACCACCGGCAGCGGGCGTGGTCGCCGGGCGGCTGCGTCACGGGCGAGCGGCGGGGTTTATCCCCGCCGTCCGGACGGCGGGGATAAACCCCG
>DASXAN010000469.1:0-5556 GCA_036406755.1 Gemmataceae bacterium | reverse complement strand
GAGGGCGAGGCTCCTGCCGAGCCGCTACCGCCCCCGGCTCGGCAGGAGCCTCGCCCTCCCGACCGGTCGCTTACCACGGAGGATGAGATGTACACGCTCGGCATCAACGCCGCGTTCCACGACCCGGCCGCCTGTCTGGTCGAGGACGGCGTCGTCCTGGCCGCGGCTGAGGAGGAGCGATTCACCCACGTCAAGCACGGCAAGCGGCCGGTGCCGTTTTCCACCTGGGAGCTACCGTTCCACGCCATCGACTACTGCCTCCGGGAGGCGGACATCGACCTGGCCAGTGTGAACCACGTCACCTACTCGTTCGACCCGTACCTGCTGCTCGGCCGCCGCCGCGGTGAGGCCGTGATCGAGCTGCCGCTGGAGCCGAATGCCCAGCCGAAGTCGGACGAGTGGCTCTCGCCGTGGGACCCGCTGTTTCTGGCATCGATCGTCAACGCCCCCGGGCAGCTGCTCGACGGGGCGCCGCACCACCTGGAGAAGCGGTTCCGCGACGCCCGCGACCGGCACCGGTACCGCTGGCACTTCGTGCCGCACCACTTGGCCCACGCCGCCAGCGCCTTCCACGCTTCGCCGTATACCCACGCCGCCGTCATGACCCTCGACGGCCGCGGGGAGAAGGCGACGACCGGGTACGCCGTCGGCGGCGGCAACCGGCTGGAGTGGCTCGGACAGGTCCACATGCCGCACTCGCTCGGCCTGCTCTACGAGCGGGTCACCGAGTACCTCGGCTTCCTGCACTCGTCCGACGAGTACAAGGTGATGGCCCTGGCCTCGTACGGCAAGCCGCGGTATCTCGCCGAGTTCCGGGACATCGTCCGGCTCGGCGACGGCGGCCGGTACACGATCGAGCCGCTGCGGCTGGAGGAGCGGTTCGGGCCGCGGCGGCTCCGCGGCGGGCCGATCGACCAGCGGCACTACGACATCGCCCACTCGCTCCAGGTGGTGCTCGAGGAGACGGTGCTAGAGATCGCCCGCTGGCTGCACGCCGAGGCCGGCCGGGTCGAAAACCTGACGCTCGCCGGTGGCGTCGCACTGAACTGTGTGATGAACGCCCGGCTGCGGGACCGCGGGCCGTTCAGGAACATCTGGGTGCAGCCGGCCGCCGGCGACGCCGGCACCGCCCTGGGGGCTGCCCTGTGGGTGGACGCCCGAGAGCGGGGCACCGACGAGCGGGTCTGGCGGATGGATCACGCCTACCTCGGCCCGGCTTACTCCGACGACGAGATCGAATCGTTCTTGAAGTGGACCGGCGTGCCGTACCGGCGACTGACCGACATCACCGAGGAGGCGGCCGACATCCTGGTGCAGGACAAGGCGATCGGCTGGTTCCAGGGGCGGATGGAGTTCGGCCCGAGGGCACTGGGGACGCGGTCGGTTCTGGCGTCGCCGATCCACGCCGAGATGCAGGCCAAGCTGAACGAGATCAAGGACCGCGAGGACTTCCGCCCGGTCGCCCCGGTGGTGATCGAGGAGGAGGCGGGCCACTGGTTCGAGCGGGCCCACATTGCCCCGTTCATGCTCTTCGTCTTCGACGTCAAGCCGGAGGCGGCGGACAGGATCCCGGCCGTGCGTCACGTGGACGGGACGGCCCGGGTGCAGACGGTCCGCCGGGAGCAGAACCCGCTCTACTACGACCTGCTGCGGGCGTTCCAGCGGCGGACCGGGGTGCCGGTGCTGGTGAACACGAGCTTCAACACCCGCGGGGAGCCGATCGTCTGCTCGCCGCGGGACGCGGTCGAATGCTTCTGGACGTCGCCGCTGGACGCGCTGGTGATCGGGTCGTTCTTGTTGGAGAAGTGAGGGTGTCCGTCTCCGTCGTCATCCCGACGTACCGCCGGCCGGACCTGTTGGCCCGCTGCCTCACCGCCGTCACGGCCCAGGACTTCGACCCGGCGGACTACGAGGTGATCGTCGCCGACGACGCGGCCGACGACGCCACCCGCCGCCAAGTGGAGGATATTGCCTCGACCGCCCGCCCAGCCGTCCGCTACGTCGCCGTCAGCGGCGGCCACGGCCCGGCCGCGACTCGCAACCGCGGCTGGCACGCCGCCCGCGGCGACGTGATCGCCTTCACCGACGACGACACGATCCCCGACCCGGGCTGGCTGCGGGCCGGGCTGGCGGTCATCGCCGCGGGGGCCGACGCCGTAACGGGCCGGACGGTCGTGCCGCTGCCGCCGGTACCGACCGACTACGAGCGGAACGAGTCCGGGCTGGGGCAGAGCGAGTTCATCACCGCCAACTGTTTCGTCCGCCGGGACGCGCTCAAGGCCGTCGGCGGGTTCGACGAGCGGTTCACGGCGGCGTGGCGGGAGGATAGCGACCTGCACTTCGCCCTGATCGAGCGCCGGGCGCGCATCGCGACCGCCCCGGACGCGGTCGTGGTCCACCCGGTGCGGCCGGCCCGGTGGGGCGTCAGCCTGCGTCTCCAGCGGAAGAGCCGGTTCGACGCACTGCTGTGCAAGAAGCACCCGCGGCTGTTCCGCGACCGCATCCGCCCGGGTCGGCCGTGGAACTACTACGTCATCGTCGCCGCCCTTGCCGCCGGGAGCGCCGCGGCGGTCGCCGGGGTCGGGCCGGTCGTGCCGGTGGCCGCGGCCGTGTGGCTGGCGCTGACCGGCCGGTTCATCGCCCGCCGCCTCCGCGGCACGTCGCGCGCCCCGCGGCACGTCGCCGAGATGATCGTGACGTCGGCGCTGATCCCGCCGCTGTCGGTGTTCTGGCGGCTGTACGGGGCGGTGAGGTTTCGGGTGTGGTTTTTCTGACGAACCCTTCTGCGAAGCGTTGCCAAACGAAGGCTGTTGTTCATGCTCATCCCCCTTGTTGCACCGCCGCGGTCGGCGCGGTCCTTGCCGCTGCCGCGGTTCCTCCAGGTCGAGCCGGTCGGGCAGTGCAATCTCCGCTGCCGCATGTGCCCGATCCCGTTCCGCCAGGACGGCCCGCCCTATGGCCCGCCGGCGTTCATGGCCTTCGACACCTTCACCGCCCTGCTCGACCAGTTCCCCGACCTGGAGGAGTTGCAACTCCAGGGACTGGGCGAGCCGATGATGCACCCGCGGCTGTTCGACATGGTCGCCTATGCCGCCCGCCGGGTGAAGCGGGTCAGCACGAACTCGAACATGACGCTCCTCAACCCGACCCGGGCCGAGCGGTGCGTCACCAGCGGCCTGACCGAGCTGCACGTCTCCATCGACGGGGCGACCGCCGCGACGTACGAGTACATCCGCGTCCGGGCCCACTTCAACCAGGTGATCGCCAACGTCGAGCTGCTGCGGGACACGAAGCGCCGCCTCGGCAGCGACACGCCGTGGCTGCGGATGGTGGTCGTTGCCATGCGGCAAAACCTGGACGAGTTCCCCGACCTCGTCCGCCTCGCCCGCCGGCTGGGCATCGACACGGTGTTCGTGCAGCACCTGTGCCACGACTTCGGCGAATCGAGCCTGCCGGAGCAGTACCGGCCAATGCGGGACTTCGTCGCCGGCGAGACGCTGCTTGCGGAGGACCCCGGCCGCATCGACCGCGCCTTCGCCGCGGCCCGGACGGCGGCGGCCGAGCTGGGCGTGGACTTGCGGCTCCCAAACCCACGGCCCAAGTCGCACCCGCCGGGCACGCCCGGACCGGACCGGTGCGACTGGCCGTGGCGGGGGGCCTACGTCAGCTACGACGGTCGGGCTATGCCGTGCTGCATGATCGCCACGCCGGACCGGGTCAACTTCGGCAACATGGCCGACCACGGCGCCGCCGCCGTCTGGAACGGCGCCGACTACCACGAGTTCCGCGACCGGCTCGACTCCGACGACCCGCCGGACGTGTGCCGGTCGTGTGCGGTCTATCACGGTACGTTCTGACCATGTCGCCTGCCGACCCGCGAACGGCGGTCGTCATCGCCACCCGCAACCGCGCGGCGTGCTTGGGTTTCGCGCTCGCCCGCCTGCTCGCGCTGCCCGAGCGGCCGCGAATCGTCGTCGTGGATAACGGCTCTTCCGACGGCACGCCGGCGATCGTCCGCGCCGGGTTTTCGACTGTCGAAGTCGTGTCACTGCCGGCGAACCGCGGGGCGGCCGCACGCAACGTCGGCGTCGAACGGGTGATGGCCCCGTACGTCGCCTTCGCCGATGACGACTCGTGGTACGCCCCGGGTGCCCTCGCCACCGCGGCCAACCTGCTCGACCGCCACCCCCGGCTGGGCCTGATCGCCGCCCGCGTCTTGGTCGGCCCCGACGAAACCATCGATCCGACCTGTGCGGTGATGGCGGCCAGCCCGCTGCGGGCGACCGACCTGCCGGGGCCGGCCGTGCTCGGCTTCCTCGCCTGCGGGGCGGTCGTGCGGCGGGCGGCGTTCCTGGCGGCCGGCGGTTTCTCGGGCCGGTTCGGCGTCGGCGGTGAGGAAGAGCTGCTGGCGATCGACCTGGCGGCGGCCGGCTGGAGCTTGGCGTACATCCCGTCCGTGGTGGCCCACCACCACCCGCCGCTGCGGCCGGCGTCCGCCGACCGCCGGCGGGTCCAGGCCCGCAACGCCCTGTGGTCCGCTTGGCTCCGCCGCCGACCGGCGGGCGCCTTGCGGCGGACGCTGCGGCTGGTCCGGCCGGCCCTGCGCGACCCGGTGACCCGGGCCGGCGTGGTCGCGGCCCTCGGCGGATTAGTCCACGTCGTTCGTGACCGCCGCCCGGTGCCGGCGTGGCTGGAGCGCGACCTGCGGCGGCTTGACGGCGGCCTACAATTGCACGCCAACTCCTCTTGCGTTTCCCCCCGGAGAAGATGCTAGAGTAGTGCACCGTCACGATTCCCCATGACCGGGATGCGGTAGGGAGCCGCCACGACGACATGGACGCGCGCACGCGCGGCGCGGGAACCCTGCGCCGCCTGGGGGGGCTGCTGCACCCGTTCCGGTGGCGGCTCGCCCTGGCCCTCGGCCTGACGGCCGCGGCCTGCCTGTTCAACCTGTTCCTGCCGCTGCTGCTCCAGCGGCTGATCGACGGCGCCGCGTCCGGCGACGGCCCGGCCGTCCCGGTGTGCGCCGCCGGCCTGCTCGCCGCCTACGCCGCGCAGGCGGCCGCCGGGTTTGCCGCCACGATCGCCGCCGCCGGCGTCGGCCTGGCCTTGGTTCGCGACCTCCGCCACCGCCTTTACGCCCACCTCCAGCGCCTGCCCCTGAGCTACTACGACGCGACGCCGGCCGGGGCGGTTATCGCCCGCGTCACCGACGACGTCACCGCCGTCCAGGCGGTCGGCGGCGGCCCGGCCCTGACCGCCCTGACCGACCTCGGCACGGCCCTGGCCGTGGCCGGCCTGTTGGCGTGGCAAAGCCCGCGGCTGTTCCTGGTCGCCGCCGCGTTCCTGCCGGCCTACGCCCTGAACGCCCGCCTGTTCGGCCGCCGCGTCCGGGAGGGAACGACGGCCGTGCGGGAGCGGTTGGACCTGATCTTCGGCCACCTCAAGGAGAAGCTGGACGGGGCGCTGGTGGTGCGGGCATCGGCCCGTGAGGCGGCGGAGGTGGACGAGTTCGCCCGCCGGCTGGCGGCCGCCCACGCCCCGCGGCTGTGGGTC
>DASXAN010000468.1:0-3986 GCA_036406755.1 Gemmataceae bacterium | reverse complement strand
TCGCCCCCGCCCCGCCCGCGGCGAAACGGGGGGGCGCCCGCCCCTCACTTCGGGATGACAATGTCGAGTTTGTTCTCGCCGGCGTTGATCGTGGTCTTGATCCCGGACGTGTCCGGGTTGCCGTACTTGGCCGGCACGTCGACCACCGTCGGCAGCGGCTCCTTCGATTTGGCGTGTGCCCTGGCCTGGATGCGGCCCGACATGGCACCCTTGCCGGCGGCCGTGTTGACGGCGATGTTGACCTCGCCCAGCGGCACGTCCTTGAGCTTGTAATGCCCGCTGTCGTCGACGAAACCGCTCACGGCCGTGCTCTGGCTCTGGGCGATCACCAGGGCCACCATGACCTTTTGGCCGCCATAGGTGACCGTCCCTTCGAGCGTCGCCCCGGTCGGCGGGGGCAATTCGCCCCGCTGCGGGGTCCGCTGACAGGCGAGAGAACAGAGGCCGATGCCAGTGAGCGCCACCAGCGCGATGCGTTGGAGCTCGCGACGCATAGTATCTCCGATCGTGTTGGATTCGGCGGGGCATCAACCACGAGCGGCGGGCGAAGGATGTCTTCGCCCGCCGCGGGATGTCGGTCCGCTCACACCCGGGCCGGGTGGGAAGATCGTCAGGGCGTCAACGACTGGGCCTCGCCCCGGTCCGGGGTGACCAAGGCGCTCCAGCTGGGCACGCTGATGGTCGTCGCGACCGTTCGCACGCTGCCGTCGAAAAAGAGGGCCTGAATGCCGCCGGCGTTGAACGGGAAGATGTTGAAGGCGTCCTGGTCCGTCGGCGCGCGGCGGGGGACGGGGGGCTGATAGTAATCCCAGGTCCCCGAGGAATTCAGGCAGAACTTGTTGCCCTGCTCATTGAACTGCGACGCACCCCACCACTGACCGTAGGTGTCGTCCCAGGTCTGGGTCGGGTCGTTGCAGTTGCAGCCGAAGAAGGCGGCGCCTTCCGGCGGCATGTCCGTCACCGCCCAGGTGGATACGCCGCTCGAGGCACCGCCGGCGTCGGTCGTTGTTCCGGTCAAGGCGAAGTTGTCGTACATCATCACCGTTGAACCGGAAACCATCCCCTTTTCGATGACGGCCAGGGTGTTCGAGCTACCGTCGACGATGCCGGGGAGCGTCAGGCGGTTGGAGCCGGTGTTGTGCCAGGCCACCTGCCAACAGTCCCAGTTCCCGTTGTCCGGCATGATGGCGAAGGCCCGGGCGTTCACGGCGTAGCTCGTCAGGGTCTGCTTCATGACCTGATTCGACGGGTTCGAGTACTGCCACTTCCAGTCGATCTGGTTGTACGGGGCGGGGTCGTTCGGGGCGACGAGCACCTTCAGCGGGGTGGACCCGACCATCTTGGTCGGGTCGCCGTTGGTCTGGAACAGGACGCAGTTGGTCGGGATCGAGTCGTGCAGCGCGCCCTGTTCGATGAACGGCAGCAGGCAGTAAAAGAAGGTCGTCTTGTCGTTACCGGCGTTGGCGGCATCGTGCCGCAGATACTTGCCCTTGTAGTCAATGTTGTTCGTCCCGCCCGCGAACGACGAGTACTGATTGGCGGTGGCCGGCGGGAATTCGCCCACCGCGTCGTGGGCGTTGTGCAGGGCCAGGCCGATCTGCTTGAGGTTGTTGGCGCTGGAGGCACGGCCGGCCGCCTCACGGACCTTCTGGACGGCCGGCAGCAGCAAGCCGATCAGGATCGCGATGATGGCGATCACGACCAGCAGCTCGATCAGGGTGAAGCCGCCGCGTTTCGATCGCATGGGAGAGACTCCGGAATGAAGGGAACGGAGCGAATCAGTACCACGCCGGCCGGCCCGACGGACGCACCGCCGGCGGCCGGCCGGAAACCCTCGGCCTACCCGATACAGTCCCGATCCTGCGCGGACCGAACGGCGAAAACTCATAGTTTCCTCTCCGCCGCTTCGCGGGATGAGAAAACAAATCCGGTGCCGGTCGCCGATTGACCCGCCCCGGCGTCAATCGGTATGATACGCAAGTCGTTGTAGGCCTTCCCTCTCCCCCGCCGTTTTGCGGCCGGAGGTCCGATGTCGGCGTCCGCCGTGCTCGCGGCCCGCTTGGCCGCCGCCCGCGCCGGGTCGACCGAAGCCCTCGGCGAGTCGCTGGAGCCGTTCCGGCGCTACCTGCTCGAAGTCGCCCGCCAGGCCGTCGGCTCGGCGCTAAAGGCCAAGGGCGGGGCGTCCGACCTGGTGCAGGAAACGTTCCTCGAAGCCCAGCGGCTGTTTCCCCGGTTCGACGGCGGGTCGGAGGCGCAGCTCCGCGCCTGGCTGCGGTGCCTGCTGTTGCACAAAGCGGCCAAGCTCGGCCGGCGGTACGGCACGACGGCCAAGCGGCAGCTGTCCCGCGAGGTGTCGCTGGATGCCGGCGGGCGGTGCGTCCACCCCAGCCAGATCGCCGCCCCGGTGCCGACGCCGAGCGTGGCCGTGGCCTCCGCCGAGCAGACCGAGCGGCTGCGGGCGGCCATCGACCGCCTGCCGGGGGACTACCGGCGGGTGATGGCGCTGCGGTACACGGACGGGTTGGCGTTCGACGAAGTGGGGCGGCGGCTGGGCCGGTCGGCCGACGCCGCCCGGATGTTGTGGGCGCGGGCGGTGGAGCGGCTCAAGCATGAACTCGCCGGTGCCGACCACTGACCCGACCGAGCCGCCGGCCGACGCCGCCCGGGTGACGTTGCTGGCCGCCTGCGACGACGCCCTGGCGTCCGGGGTGGTGCCGCCGCCCGGCGCCGCCGCCGACGACGTCGCCCTCCTCCAACTCCTCGACCAGCTCCGCCCACCCGTACCTGCCGTTTCGCCGCGACCGGAGGGAGCGCCCCCGACCCAACCGCCCGACGGCGACCCCCGGTATGTGCTGCGCGGGCTGCACGCCGAGGGCGGCATCGGCCGGGTGTGGCTGGCTTACGATAGCGACCTGGGCCGGGACGTGGCCCTGAAGGTTCTCCGCCCGGACCGGGTCGCCGACCCGCGGCTGGCCGCCCGGTTCGTGCACGAGGCCCAGGTCACCGGCCGGCTCCAGCACCCCGGCATCGTCCCGGTGTACGAGCTGGCCCCCGGGGCGGCCGCCGGCGGCCCGGCCGACGACGACCCGCCGTTCTACACGATGCGGCTGGTCCAGGGGCGGACGCTCACCGAGGCGATCGCCGCCTACCACGCCCGCCGGGCCGCCCGCCGGGCCTCCCCGGTCGAGCGGGCCACCCTGCTGAACGCGTTCGTCAGCGTCTGCCACACCGTCGCCTACGCCCACAGCAAGGGCGTCGTCCACCGGGATCTCAAGCCGGAGAACGTCGTCCTGGGCGACTACGGCGAGGTGGTCGTCCTCGACTGGGGGTTCGCCAAGGAGCTGGCCGCCGCCGACGAGGCGACCGAGGACGGGCGGCTGTCGGCGACGACGCCCGACGCCGGCCGGCCGGCCCCGCACCACAGCGTCGCCGGCCAAGTGCTGGGCACGCCGGCGTACATGGCCCCGGAGCAGGCGGCCGGCGAGCCGGTGGACGAGCGGTCCGACGTGTACGGGCTGGGGGCGATCCTGTACGAGCTGCTCACCGGCCGGCCGCCGTACGCCGGGGACGACTCGGCCGACGTGCTGCGGCAGGTGCGGGCCGCGCCGCCGGCCCGGCCGCGGGCGGTGGCCCCGCGGCTGCCGCCGGCCCTGGAGGCGGTGTGCCTGACGGCCCTGGCCCGCGACCCGGCCGACCGCTACCAATCCGCCGCCGCCCTGGCGTCGGACGTGCAGCACTGGTTGGCCGACGAGCCGGTGTCCGCCTACCCCGAGCCGGCCGCCGCCCGGCTGCGCCGCTGGGCCCGCCGCCACCGGCCGCTGGTCGCCTTCGGCACCGCCCTGCTGCTGACCGGGCTGCTGGCGGCGATCGGGCTCATGGTCGTGATCCAGCAGGAGGAAACCCGGTCCGCCGACGAGCGGGCCCGCACGGCCATGGAGCACGCCGCCGCCATGGGCCGGGCCGGGGCGGCGCTCGAGCACCAGCTG
>DASXAN010000467.1:0-11726 GCA_036406755.1 Gemmataceae bacterium | reverse complement strand
CACGGTCTTTCCCTCACGGTCCGTGGCCTTGACGTGGCTCGCGTAGGGCACGCCGGTCGCTTCCTCGACCGGCAACGCATCCATGTCGGCACGCAGCATCACGGTCGGCCCGTCGCCGTTCCGCAGGAGGCCGACGACGCCGGTCTTCCCGATTCCGGTCGTGACCTCGTAGCCGGCCGCGCGCAAGCGCTCCGCCGCCAGTCCCGCGGTCCGGGTTTCCTGCATGGACAGCTCGGGGTGCGCGTGGATGTCGGTGTACAACTTCTCCAGGTCCGGAAGCAGGCCGCGGAGGTTCCCCGGCGTCGGGCGAGAGGAATCCGCCTGTTTCGTGCTCACCGTCGTTGACCTCCAGTTTGCCGAGTACGTGGCCGGTGAGGCGGACCTGGTTTCTTGAACGGCATGGCAGTGGAGTTCACCGGGCATCCGCCTGGAAGCCGTCGTAGTCCTGTACGTCGGCGGCGAGGACGACGCAGGCGGTGAGCCGCCCCAAGGGACACCGTCAGGGGCTGCTCACGCCCCGGCGATGTCTATCGCCGTGTCGTAGTCCCGCTCAAGGCGGCTGTCCAGGATGGCGGCCGTCGGCCGGGCTCCGGGCCGGCCTGCCGGCGGGCCGGGGCGTGCAGGGCGTGGTGGCCGCGCTCCCGGACGCCGGCCTGGCACCGGCGGTGGAACCGGCTGGCCGCCGCCCCACAGGGCGGAGAGTCGTGGGGCAACCTCCGTCACCGGCCGCCGGTTTTCCGCCCGGTGCAAGTTGCGCCGCGGCCCGGAAGGCGGCGAAGGGCGGAGAGACCGTGCCGCAGGTCCGCGCCCGGGTGCGGATGGTGCGGCGTGCTCGTCGAGAGTCCTTCCCGCCGTGCCAAGCTCAGAGCCGGTCGGCAGGAGTTCCCGCGGGTCGGCGAGGTGCCGTTCACGAGCGAGTCGAACCGGATGACGACCGTTCACCGCACCCCGGACGGCCGGCTCGTCGCCTACGTCAAGGGGGGCCCGGCCGTCGTGGACGACGCCAGCGTGGCGGTGTTCACGCCCGACGGCGTCCGGCCGCTGCGAGACGTGCCGGCGGGCCGGCATTCACACCGTCATGATCACCGGCGACCGGGAGGCGACGGCCGCGGAGATCGGCCGACGTCGGCGTGTTCGCCCGCGTCTCCCCCGAGCACACGCTGCGGATCGTCGAGGCGTTCCAGGCCGGCGGCGACGTGGCGGCCATGACCGGCGACGGCGTCAACGACGCCCCGGCGCTGAAGCAGGCCGACATCGGCGTGGCGATGGGGATCAAGGGGACCGAGGTGGCCAAGGAGGCGGCCGCGATGGTCATCACCGACGACAGCTTCGCCACCCTTGTCGGCGCGGTCGAACAGGGGCGGGTCATCTACGCCAACATCCGCCGGTTCGTCCACGACCTGTTCTCGTGCAACCCGGCCGAGATCCTGGTCGTGTTCATTGCCCTCATGGTCGGCTGGCCGCTGCCGCCGGGGGCGATGGAGATCCTGTGCTACAACCCGCCGAGGTTCGACAGCCCCCTGGGATGGGTGAGCCGGGACCACCGCAAGACGCTGACCGTCGACGGCCGGGTCGGATTCGTGTCCGGGCTGTGTGTCGGCCGGGAGTGGGTCGGCGACGCCGGCCGCGGCGTGCCCGGCTGGCGGGACACCGGGGTCGAGGTCCGCGGCCCGGCCGTGGCGGACCTCGAACGGGCGTTCGCGCAGGTCTGGGGGATGGCCGGCGGGACCATCCCCGACGGCGAACTCGTCGGCCGGGAGGAACTGGACCCTGCCGGCGAGGCCGCCGTCCGCGTTCTGGCCGGTGTGCCGAGCACGGCCGGTCTGTACCGGCTGGTCGCCGCGTTCGCCCGGGAGCGGCTGTGGCTGACGGACGCCTACTTCTCGGGGACCGCGGCCTACGTGCAGGCCCTGCGGGCGGCGGCGCGGGAGGGCGTGGACGTGCGGCTGCTGGTCCCGGGGGCGACGGACATCCCGGTCCCGAAGCCACTCTCGCGGGCGGGCTACCGCACGCTATTGGAGGCCGGCGTGCGGGTGTTCGAGTGGAACGGGCCGATGCTGCACGCCAAGGCCGCCGTGGCGGACGGCCGCTGGGCGCGGGTCGGGGCGACGAACCTGAACCTCGCCGGCTGGCTGGGCAATGGCGAGCTGGACCTCGTCGTCGAGGACGAACCCTTCGCCCGGGAGCTGGAGGCGATGTACCTTGACGATCTGGCAAACGCGACCCAGATCGTCTCGTGGCAAAGCCGTTCGGCCCGCCCGCCGGCCGGCGCCGGCACCCCGGGACGCCCGCCGGGGGCAGCGCGGGGCGGGCGGCGGCCGGATCGCGGTGCTTGCCCGCAACGAATGGGCGTGGGACAATGCCGCCAGCCGTCCCCTCATGGGCCGTCAGCCGGGATCGGTCGCGCATCGAATCACGAGTTCGGCGCGGGCGGGTGCCGCCGCGGGGGGCAGCGCCGGAACTTCGTCGGCCCGCGGGGGTTTGATCTTCCGGCCTCTGAGCCGGCCCTCCCGCAACCCGCGACCCACGGAGCAGCCCCGCATGAAACGCTCGTCCGTCCTCATCGCGGCGCTCGTGTTCACCGCCGGCGGACCGCCGCGCGCCCCGGCCGCCGAGAAACCCAACGTCGTGTTCCTCCTGGCGGACGATTTGGGCTACGGCGATCTGGGTTGCACCGGCCACCCCTACGCCCGGACGCCGGCCATCGACCGGCTGGCGAAGGACGGAACGCTCTTCCCGAACTTCTACGTCGCCGGCCCGACGTGCTGCCCCAGCCGCACCGGTTTCATGACGAGCCGCTTCCCCGCCCGCTTCCAAAAGTACCCCGCCTCGTTCGGCTTCAGCGGGGCCCTCACCGTGACCGACCTGCTGAAGCGCAACGGCTACCGGACCGGGCACTTCGGCAAGTGGCACATCGGCGACCAGCAGAAGAACGGCACCTTCGGCCTCGACACGGTCCGGGTCATCAAGGGGAACGTCGGCGACCCGCGCGGCCGGGACGCCGAGATCGCCGACGCGGCCATCGACTTCATCAAGGCGAACAAGGCGGGGCCGTTCTACGTCAACATCTGGTTCCACACGCCGCACAACCCGGTCCGGCCGGCGAAGGCGTTCGCGGACCGGTTCGCCGGCGTCACCGTCAGCCGGGGCGACTTCGCCAACCCGGACCTGCAAAAGTTCTTCGACCTGTACGCGAAGAACGGCGGCAAGCTGGACGACGGCATGAGGAACTACCTGGGCGACGTCTCGCAGCTGGACGACCAGGTCGCCCGGGTACTGAAGGCGGTCGACGAGTTGGGCCTGCGGCAAAACACCATCGTCGTGTTCACCAGCGACAACGGCCCCGGCAACGGGACGCGGGAGAACGGCCGGCGGGCGGAAAACTCGCTGGGGTCGGCCGGGCCGTTGCGGGAGCGGAAGTTCAGCCTGCACGACGGCGGCATCCGGCTGCCGTTCATCGTCCGCTGGCCGGGCCGCGTGCCCGCGGGCCGGGTGGACGAGAAGTCGGTCGTCGCCGGGGTCGATTGGCTGCCGACCCTCTGCACCCTGACCGGGGCGAAGTTCGAGGCGGACAAGTTCGACGGCGAGGACGTCTCGGCCGCGTGGCTCGGGAAGGAGCGGCCGCGGACCAAGGACCTGTTCTGGAAGATCTCACGGCCGAACTCGCCGACGGCCGTCCGGCGGGGCGACTGGAAGCTCTACCAGCCCCACCGCGGAACGGCGGAGCTGTACGACCTGGCCACAGACCCGGGCGAGCGCACCGACGTCGCGGCCCGCAACCCGGCGGTGGTCAAGGAGCTGGCCGCGGCGCTCCAGCGGTGGAACGCGCAACTGCCGGCGAAGTACGAGAAGGGGTCGGCCGGCGACGATTAGCCGCGGGGTTGCGGCCCGTGATGACCGTCACTTTTTCTTCGCCGCGACTGGCGCCGTTTGATGAGCAACAAAGAATCGGTGCGCGACGCGGGCACGTGCCTCGGCGGGTTCCTGGGGATGTTCCTCGGGGCCATGCTCGGCTTCGCGGTGTGCATGAAGGCCGTCGTTGACCGGGTCAACCGCAACGACGGCACGGTCCACCCGGACCAGGCCCTCCTGCCCTTCCTCGGCGTCATGGCCGCCGCGTGCGTCGGGGCCGCGGCCGGCGCACTGCTGGTCCGACTGGCGTTCGCCGCCTACGCGCTGATGTTTCCCCCGCCGGGCGAAAAGCGGTGAGGCGGACGGCCGACATCGCCGGCTCAACGGATACCGGGCTCAGCTCGTAGAATGCACTCGCCGAGTCCCCGGAGGCGGGCGTGGACGAGCAGCGGCGACTCATCCTGGACCAGTTCACCCGGCAGGCCGTGCCGTTCGCCGAGATCCACGCCCGCGACGGCGCGGACGTTCACCGCCTCCTCATGGAGACGGCGGGGATCACGGCTTCCGATCACGTCCTCGACGTGGCGTGCGGGCCGGGCCTGGTCGCGTGCGACGTCGCCAAGGTGGCGAAGCACGTCACCGGCATCGACCTGACCCCGGCCATGATCGACCAGGCCGAAGCCCGCCAGCGGTCCCTGGGGTTGGTGAACCTGACCTGGGTCGTCGGCGACGCCTGCCCGCTCCCGTTCCCGGACGCCGCATTCTCCCGGGTCATCACCCGGTACTCGTTCCACCACTTCGGCGACCCGGCGGCGGCGTTCGCGGAGATGGTCCGGGTGTGCCGGCCCGGGGGCCGGGTGACGGTGGCCGACGTGTTCACCACCTCCGCGGAGCAGGCCGCGGCCTACGACCGCCTGGAGCGGCTCCGCGACCCGTCGCACACGCACGCCCTGCAGCTGGCCGAACTGGACGACCTATTCTCGCCGCCGAGCGATCTGCGGCGGGCCTACTACCGCTACCCGGTGAACGTCGATGACCTGTTGTCCCGATCCTTCCCCGTGTCCGGTGGGGCGGACGCGTTCCGACGACTGGTTGAGGACGACGTCGGGATCGACCGCCTCGGGATTCAGGCGGCGATGGCGCCCGACGGGCTGCGGTTCGCCTTTCCCGTGGTCATCGTGTCGGGCCGCGTCGCCCACGGTCCCGAGCGGCCGGGCGACTCTTCGTCGGCCACGCCCCGCCTCAGGCTGCTGACCGTGGCCGGCTCGTTCGCCGTCTGCAAGCTGCCCCCCGGAGCGCCGCTGCCGCCGTGGGCGACCGCGGGGAACTTCTTCTCCGTCGCGCGAACCGGGGACGAACTGTCGGTGGTCTGTCCCCAGGAGGCGGTGCCCGACGGGGTCGTCTGCGAACGGGACTGGTCCTGCCTGCGGGTGGCGGGGGCGATGCCGTTCACGCTCGTCGGCGTGCTAGCGTCGCTCACGGCCCCGATCGCGCAGGTGGGCGTCGGCGTGCTTGCGTTCTCGACGTTCGACACCGATTACCTGCTGGTCAAGGTGGCGGACTTACCGACGGCCGTCGCGGCCCTGCGGGGGGCCGGGCACGAGGTCGGGGAGTATCAGAAATAGCGGAGGGCCGATGGCACAGGACCCTGACTACATGACCAGGATGCAGCGGGACGACGAGGCGCTCGGCAGCGCCGAGTTGGTCGCCGCCTACGAACGGGGGATCGACGACCTGCGGTCCGCCGTGGCGGGGATGACGGCCGAGCAGGTCCTCGCCCGGCCCGTCCCCGGCAAGTGGAGCACGCAGGAGTGCGTCAGCCACCTCGCCGACACCGAGGTCTTCTTCACCGACCGGATCGTGCGGACGGTCGTGATGGACCGCCCGCTCCTGATGAGCGCGGACGAAACGTGTTACATCGCGCGGCTCGACTACCAGGGGTTCGACCTGGGCGAGCAGCTGGCCCTGTTCACGGCCCTGCGGCGGCACGCCGCCCGCATCCTCAAGGCGCAGCCGCCCGAGGCGTGGGCCCGCACCGCGGTCCACAGTCAATCGGGCCTCGTGACCCTGCGGCAACTGGTGTTGCAGACCGTGCGGCACCTGCGGCACCACCTGCCGTTCATCGCCGAGAAGCGGGCGGCGCTGGGGGCGGGCCGGCCGTGACAACGATCGCCCACAGGCCGGAGGACGACGACGCGCCGGCGGGCGGCCCCGTTCGGCTCCGCCCGGTCGAGCCGGGCGACCTGCCTCGCATGTACGAGATGCACCTGGACCCGGACTCGAACCGTCTGGCGGCCACGATCCCCCGGACCCGGGAGGCGTTCGACTCGCACTGGGAGAAGTTGCTGAGCGACCCGAGGAAAACCGTCAGGGCGATCCTCGTCGGCGAGGCGTTCGTCGGGTACGCCTGCTGCTTTCCGGCGGACGGCCAGGAACACGTCGGCTACTGGATCGACCGGGCGTTCTGGGGCCGCGGGATCGCCAGCCGGGCGCTGCACCTGCTGCTGCGGGAAGTTGTCCGGCGTCCGCTCTACGCCACTGTCGCCACCAGCAACGGGGCGTCCTTGCGTGTCCTCCAGAAGTGCGGGTTCGTCGTCGACGTGGTCCGCCACTCGCCCGCCACAGACCGATACGCCGAGTGCGAGGAAGCCGTCCTCGTACTGCGGTAGCGCGACCGGCGGCGGATGGGGAGGGGCGCCGTGAGTCAGTCCATCGCGGCCGTCGCCCTGGTCGTCCACGACTACGACGAGGCAATCCGGTTTTTCACGCACGGCCTGCGGTTCGAGCTCGTCGAGGACACTCCGCTCGCCCCGGGCAAGCGGTGGGTGACGGTCCGCCCGCCCGGCGGCGGCGCCACCCTCCTGCTGGCGAAAGCCGCCACCCCGGAGCAGTCCGCACGGGTGGGGGACCAGGCCGGCGGGCGGGTGTTCCTGTTCCTCCGAACCGACGACTTCTGGCGGGACTACGGCGAGATGAAAGGCCGGGGCGTGCGGTTCGCCGAGGAGCCGCGGGAAGAAGGGTACGGCACGGTCGCCGTGTTCCTGGACCTGTACGGCAACCGCTGGGACCTGATCGCGCCACGGCCGGCCGGGGCGGGACGTCCGGACGCGGCATCCCCCGACCCCCCCGTGCGAACGCGGCGCCGCGGCTTCTCACTCATCGAGTTACTCGTCGTCATCGCGATCATCGCGGTCCTCCTGGGCCTGCTGCTGCCCGCCGTGCAAAAGGTCCGCGAGGCCGCCGCCCGGCTCAAGTGCCAGAACAACCTCAAGCAGATCGGGCTGGCCCTGCACCTCTACCACGACGCCCACGCGGTCCTCCCGCCCGGCTACCGCGACCCGCTCACGCCGCCGCAGTTCGGCCCCGGCTGGGGCTGGGCGGCGTTCCTGCTGCCGGCGCTGGAGCAGGGCAACCTGTACCGGGAACTCGGCGTCGATACCCAGAACCTCGGCAATGGGGCGAACCCGGTCCCGCCGACGCCGCTGACGCAGACGCCGCTCGGCGTGTTCACCTGCCCGTCGGACGCCGGGCCGGCGACGAACCCCAACTACGACAACCACGGCCGGTCCGACTACCGGGGCGTCGGCGGCGGGCGGCAGCCGATGGTCCCGATCGCGGGCGGGATGGGGCTGGCCGACATCCTCGCGCCGCTCGACGGCACCTTCTGGCGCAACAGCCGGGTGCGGTTCGACGACGTGACGGACGGGCTGTCCAACACGCTGATGGTCGGCGAGACGGCCCTCGACCCGGTCCGCGACAAGTGGGGCGGCATCTGGGTCGGGGCGGTGCGGCGGGACGCGGCGGTGATGTGGGTCAGCGGCGTCTACTGGCTGGTGGAGACGGACACGCTCCGCGTCAACGGCGCCGACAAGTGGGGCTTCGGCAGCCGGCACCCCGGCGGGGCGAACTTCGTCGCCGGGGACGGCAGCGTCCACTTCATCCGGGACGACGCGGACCCGGCCGTCGTCGCCCTGCTGTGCAGCCGCAACGACGGGCAGGCGGCGGCCTGGCCCGACTGAGGCCCGCACTTCAAGCATCCGGGTCCGGTCGGCGGTTTGGCTCGTTCCCCACCAGGAACCGCTTCGCCCACAGCGTGTGGTTAGACTGCTCCTTGATTCGTCCCGAGCAGAGCGTCCGGGCACGAGGCGTTCATGGTCTATCTCGGGGCCTCGAACGGGATCGCCGGCACGGCCGCCTGGTCCGCGGCCCAGATGCCGCTGTACCCCGTCCCCTTGCCGTCCCGGAAGAACGCCTGCACCCACGCGTCGTGGTCCGGCTGGACCGTCACGAATGTGACCACGACCCGGGTGTCGTCGATCCGGTCGGGCGGGACTTTGACCGGCACCTCGTACCGACCGTCTCGCACGTCGAGCTGGCGGAGCACCGGCTCGCCGCCCACCGCCTTCGGCCCGCCAACGAAGACCTGGAAGATGATCTGGTGCTTGCCCTTCACCAGGCCCAGTCCCCGCGGGCTCTCGAACGAAACCGTGAACTCGCCCGCCGCGTTCGGGCCAGCCGCTTCGAACGACGGCGGCAAACGGGGCGGGTCGGAAACGACCCGCGTGGGCGCTTGCCGGCGACGGGCGCGACTGGCACAATGCCGCTGGTCTGACCCAAGTTTCTAACGGTGACCCCATGATGACGCAACGACGGGGAGTGCTGCTGGTCCTGGCTACGGCCGTGATGGCGCTGCCGGCGGCCCGGTCGCAGCCGGCGGCCGAGGCCGCCCGCAAGGAGGCGGCCCGCATCGCCAGGTGGGAGCCGCAGATCGCGGCCTTCGAGAAGCAGGACGCGGCCAAGCCGACATCGCCGGGCGGGATCGTGTTCACCGGCAGCTCGACCATCCGCCTGTGGGACCTGAAAAAGAGCTTCCCGGACCTGGCCCCGCTCAACCGCGGGTTCGGCGGGTCCCATCTGGCCGACGTGCGGGCTTACCTGCCGCGGCTGGTGCTTAAGCACAAGCCCCGGGTCGTCGTCATCCACGCCGGCGGCAACGACCTGGCCGCGGGCAAGCCGCCGGCCCAGGTGGTCGCGGACTTCGTCGCCGTCCACAAGGCGGTCCGGGCCGCGCTGCCGGACTGCCGGGTGGTGTTCATCGGTATCAAGCCGACGCTCAAGCGGCTGGCCCTGCGGGACAAGGAGCGGGAGGTCAACGACGGGATCCGCAAGGACCTGGCCGCCGCGCCGGGCGCGGTGTTCGTCGAGGCGGACCAGGAGTTCTGCGACGCCGCCGGCCGGCCGCGGGCGGACCTGCTCCGCGACGACCAGCTCCACCTGAACGACGCCGGGTACGCCATCCTCACCCGACTCGTGCGACCGGCGCTGGCGCCGTAGCGCCCGGGCTGGCGTGCCGTGAGCGCCGGCCGAGGCCGGCGCCGGTTTCACTTCGCGGCGATCACGCCCTCCCACAGGTCGCCGTCGGTCGTCCACGGGTCGCCGCCGCCGTTCTTGCCCGACCGGACCTTGTGGAAGTCCTTCACCACGAACGTCTCGGTCAGATCGCCGGTCCGCTCCAGGCACCGAAACAGGTAATCGCGCTCGGCGTCCACGTCCGGGGCGGTGACGTGCGTGACCTGGCCGGTCGTGCGACTGAGCCCGACCCGCTCGTCGAACACCGCCGACCCGACCCACACCGGCCGGCCGTCCGGGTCGGCCTTGTCCGTCTGCCAGAAGCGGACGTGGTGCCGCTGCCGCGGGTTGTCGTCCACCTGCTGCTCGAACGCGATGTCCTCCTTGCGGCCGAACAGGTACAGGTTGCTCACCGGGGCGTCGGGGTCCGGCCGCTTGAACACCGCGTCTGCGGCGATCTCCAGCGAGCTTTTCAGGCTGAGCGGGTCGGCCGGTGCCCACTTCGCCGCGAGCATGATCCTGACCATCTCGGCCTTGGTGCCGACCAGGGCGACGTTGACCGGGTCGCCGGGGATGCCGTCGGCGGCGTGCGTGATGCCGGGCACGTCATCGAGGGCCGGGTGGCGGTGCGCGTACCGCTCCCAGGCCAGCGGGGCGACGACGTACGCCGCGGCCAGGTAGGTCACGAGTACGCCGGCCGCGAGATAAACGAACCGCCGCTGCCGGTCGCGCCGCGGCGGCGGGGTGGGGCCGCCCGCGGCTGTCGGGGGCGGGGTCGAGGTGTCCATCGGCGTTACCCTCCTGCCGGTTCCGGGTCCGCCAGTTCGTACCGGGCGACGACGGCGGTGACGTTGTCCAGGCCGCCCCGCTCCAGCGCCCGGTCGACCAGCGCCCGGGCCGCCTCCCGCGGGTGGGCGTCCCGGCCCAGGACCTCGGCGATGTCGCCGTCCGACACCATGTCGGTCAGGCCGTCGGTGCAGAGCAAGAGCCGGTCGCCGTCGGCCAGCCGCAGGTGGTGGAACTCGACGTGGACGTCGTGGTCCCGGGCCCCGAGGCAGTCGGTCAGGACGTGGTGCCAGGACGCCTTCAGGACGGGCATCCCCATGTCGCGGCACTGCTGGGCGAGGGTCTGGTCGCGGGTGAGCTGCGTCAGCCGGCCGGCCCGGTGCAGGTAGGCCCGCGAGTCGCCGACGTGGGCGACGAACGCCTCCGGGCCGACCGTGTACGCCCCGGTCAGCGTCGTGCCCATGCCGGCGCAGGCGGGGTCCGCGGCGGCCCGGTCCCGCAGCGCCTGGTCCATGCGCCGGAACGTGAGTTCCAGCCGCTCCTTCAGGTCCTCGATTTCCTTGTCGGTGACGATCCACGTCCACTTGATCGCCGCCGGCGCTTGCTCCCAGCCGCTGCGCAGCGCCAGGGAGCTGGCCAGCTCGCCGAACGCCGCCCCGCCCATGCCGTCGGCGACGGCCAGGACGTAGGCGGTGTCGTCGGCCGGGGGCAGGAACCCGTCCGGCAGGTTGGTCAGCAGCACCGCCCGGGTCCGCCGCCGCTCGACGACCACGAAGTGGTCCTCGTTGTTGGACCGCACCAGGCCGGTGTGCGACGCCGCCCCGAACTCGACCCGGACGGGCGGCGGGCTGGGGCCGAAGTGCTTGGCGAGCAAGTCGTCGACGAGCGGGAGTTCGTCGGTGTCGCCGGCGGGGGACTGGTTCATGGTCGGACCTCCGAGCGGGCGGTCAGTCCGCGCCGGCCCCGGACCCGCCGGCCGCCGGCCGGTGTCCGGAGTAGAGCGCGACCAGGCGGGCGATGAGAATCGTGGTGTACAACATCCCGGCGGTGGATTCGGCCACGGCGAGCAGCCGGGCGACCTTGGACACCGGCACGATGTCGCCGTACCCCACGGTCGTCAGGGTCACGAAGCTGAAATACAGCGACTGGAAGCGGACCATCGCCGGGTCCGGGTCGGCCGCAACGGTAAAGGCGAAGGCGCGGGGGTTCAGGTTCGCGGCCAGCGAGTAGGCGAACCCCCAGGTGAGTCCGAGGATCAAGTAGACGGCGATCGCCGCGCACAGGACCTCGGAGTTGACCCGCGGGGCGGTCAGGATGAAGTGGAGCAGCCGAAACGCCACGAACGCCAGGAACAGGATGGCCGCGGCCTGGGTGACTTCCGGCGGGACGCGGTGGGGCCAGACGTGGTCCACCCACTTGCTGACGACGGCCGGGGCCACGAGCAACAGGCCCGTGACGAGGGACCGCAGCCGGCCGCCGACGGCGACCACGGCCGACAGCAGCACCAGGGTGATCAGGACGGATTCGATCAGCTCCCCGACGATGAACTCGTCCACGAGCGGCACGGCCACGAGCAGGACCACGAGCGCGACCAGGAAGTGGGCGACGGAATACCGGAAGACGCCTTCGTTGCGGCCCGTGCGTTCGGTCGCGCCCATGGGACGACCTCCGGCGGCGGCACCGGGCCGCCCCGGGGGCGGGGCGGCGCGGCGGCCGGCCGCGCTCAGGCCTCGCCGAGC
>DASXAN010000466.1:0-2144 GCA_036406755.1 Gemmataceae bacterium | reverse complement strand
AAGCCGCGCAAGGCCGCCTCGGCGTCGTGAGGGGCGCCCCGGCCGTACCTTCTCCCGCACCGCCGGCGCCGGTAAGATGACGGCGCCTATGCTGCGAGAACTCTTCGTTCAGAACCTGGCCCTCATCGAAGACGTGCGCGTCGAGCTGCGGCCCGGCTTCTGCGCCTGGACTGGCGAGACCGGAGCCGGCAAATCGCTCCTGTTGGGGGCGGTGGGGCTGCTCCTGGGCGACCGCGGCTCGGCGGACCTGATCCGCACCGGCGCCGACGAACTGCGGGTGACCGGGCGGTTCGAGCTGACGCGGCCGGAGTTGCGGGACGAGGCCGAGCGCATCCTCGGGTCGCCGCTGGACGACGAGCAGTTGCTCCTCGCCCGGCGGCTGAGCCGGGCGGGCCGGTCGTACGCCTACACTAACGACCGACCGGTCACCATCGCCACCTTGCGGGCGCTCGGCGAAGTGCTGGTGGACATCCACGGCCAGCGGGAGAGTCATTCTCTCCTGTTGCCCGCCTACCAGCTGCGGCTGTTGGACGGCTTCGGCAAGCTCGATGCCCACCGCTCGACGTACGCCGAGTCGGCCGACGGCGTCCGGAGGCTGCGGCGGCAGTTCCGTTTGCTGTCCGAGCAACGGCAGCAACGGCAACGTGACCTGTCGCTGTTGCAGTTCGAGCGCGACGAGCTGGACCAGGCCGACCTCCGGCGCGGCGAGGCAGCGGAGCTGCAGAAGGAGCGCGAACGGCTGACGCACGCGCAGTCGCTGCAAGCGTTCGCCGCGGCCGGGTGCGGTCTACTCTACGATGACGAAGGCTCCGTCGTCGAGCACTTGTCGAAACTGACTCGGGAGGCCCATCACTGGGCGGCCATGGACGGGGCCCTGGCCGAGGTCGCCAGGCGGCTCGACGGGCTGGCCCCCGAAGCGCAGGACCTGGCCGAGACGCTCCGCGACCTCGGGGCCGGGTCCGAGTCGGACCCGGACCGGTTGGAGGAGGTCGAGCGGCGGCTGGGACTGGTCCGCCGGCTCGAGAAGAAGTACGGCAAGACGGCCGACGAGCTCATCGACTACCGCGCGACGCTGGCCGAGCAACAGGCGGCTCTACAGCGGCAAGAGGATGATTCGCAAACGGTCGAGGCAGACTTGGCTGCGGCCTTCGAGCAGTTGCGACGGGCGGCCGCGGAGTTGAGCAAGGCTCGGCAGAAGTTGGCGAAGAAGCTGGGGGCCGAGGCCCAGAAGCACCTCGTCGAACTGGGCATGCCCGACGCCCGGCTGGATGCGATCCTGGAACAACGGCCGCTGACCGCAACCGACGACGTGCCGGCCGACGGCATCGACCACCTGGAACTGATGCTCGCCCCCAACCGCGGCGAGCCGGCCCTGCCGCTGCGGAAGGTGGCGAGCGGCGGCGAGCTGTCGCGGACGATGCTGGCGCTCAAGTCGGTGCTGGCGGCCCACGACCCCGTCGGGACGCTGGTGTTCGACGAGATCGATGCGAACGTGGGCGGCCGGCTCGGCGACGTACTCGGCCAGAAGCTGGCGGCCCTGGGCCGGACGCACCAGGTCATCTGCGTGACGCACCTGCCGCAAGTCGCCAGTTACGCCGCCGACCAGTGGACAATCGAGAAGGCGGCCCGCGGCAATCGGACCACGACGACGATCCGCCTGCTGGCCGAGGGCGAGCGGCTGGAGGAGTTGGCCAGCATGTTGCGGGGCGAGGCCCGCGGGGAGACGACGCGCAGAGAGGCAGCGGCCATGCTGGCGGCGGCGAAGGGAGTCAAGTGAGACTTGGTTCCGCGTCCACGTCCTGCGGCGCGTATTCGCCGCGCTTCCACTTCTCGACCGCCAGCGCCGCCATCGCGGCGTTGTCGGTACACAGTTCCGCCGGCGGGATCAACAACTCGGCCCGATCGGCGTCGCACATCCGCTGGAGCGCCGCCCTCAGGGCCCGGTTGGCCGAGACGCCGCCGCCGACTGCCAATCGCGTCAGTCCCGTCCGTCGCAGTGCGGTGCGTGCCTTCCTCACCAGCACGTCGACAACCGCCTGCTGGAAACTGGCGGCGACGTCCGCTCGCCGCTGACCGGTCGGCGGCTCGACCGGTTTGGATCGGTCCTGGCCTTGAACGGTGTACAGGACGGCCGTCTTCAGGCC
>DASXAN010000465.1:0-4692 GCA_036406755.1 Gemmataceae bacterium | reverse complement strand
CGCCTGCGCCGATGTGGCCTTCACCGTCACCTTGGCGATCACCGGTGCCGGGCTGGCCGTCGCTGTTTCTCCCACGCGCTCGATGGACCACGTCGGCCACCTCGCCCTGATGTGCTTGGCGGTGGCGCTGGCCTTCTTCGTCCCAGATGCCGCGGTGATGCGGCGACCGCCGTCCGTGGTCTATGCCGGAATGGCCCTAGTCTGTTTCGCCGTCTTCGCGGCGGCTCTTTGGGCCTACCGCCGCCCCGTCGGCGAGACGCTCGGCGAATGGCCGATTCACGTCATGGACCGGATGCGGGCCGTCGGCCCGGGAATGAAGCAGATGCCGCGGACCGGGCCGGTGCTCGTCATTTCCAACCACCCGTCCTACCTCGACCCGTGTTGGGTCATGATCTGCCTGCCGCGCGACCTGACGCCGCTCATGTATGCCGAGTATTACCGGATCCCGGGCCTGCACTTCTACATGAAGCACGTCATCGGCGCGATCCCGTCGGGGGCGACGGGGTTTCGGCGCGAGGCGCCAGAATTGGACGAAGTGGTGCGCCGCCTGGACCGCGGCGAAGGCGTCTTGATCTTCCCGGAAGGCTGGGTACGGCGGACGGAGGAGGAGCCGCTGCGGCGGTTCGCCCAGGGGGCGTGGCGCATCCTCCGCGACCGGCCGGCGACGCCGGTGGTGGCCTGCTGGATCGAGGGCGGCTGGGGGAGCTGGGCGTCGTTCCAGGGCGGGCCGCCGTTCAAGGGCAAGCGGCCCGACTTCCGCCGGCCGATCGACATCGGCGTGGCGGCCCCGGTCGTGCTGGACGCGGAGACGCTGGCCGACCAGCGGCGGACGCGCGAAGTGTTGCGGCAGATGGTGCTGGACGCACGGCGGCATCTGGGAATGCCGCCAATTGAATAGCCGCTTGCGGCTTAGCGGTCGGTCGCTAGGCCGCAAGCGGCGAACTCCGTCAGAGAATACCCGGCGTTGCCACCTTGATGCCCTTGATGGCCATCTTCAGCGCGTCCGGGTTCGGCGCCACCTCCAGCGCCACTTCCTTGGCCACGTCGCCCCGCTCGACCAGCTGCCGCAGGTTCTCGGTGAAGTCCACCATCCCCTCCAGGTAGCCGATCTTGATCGCGTCGGCGATCTTCTTGTCCTCGCTCTTGATGATCAGATCGCGGATCGTCGGGTTGAGGATCATGATCTCGTTCGTCGGTACCCGGTGGACGCCGGGCTTGATCGACGGCAGCAGCTTCTGGGCCACCACCGACTTCAGGTTGAACGCCAGCGTCTGGCGGATGGCCTGGTGCATGTCGGCCGGGAACAGGTCGAGGATGCGGCCCAGGGTCGAGGCCGCCGACGAAGCGTGGATCGTCCCGAAGACCAGGTGCCCCGTTTCCGCCGCGTGGATGGCCGCCTCGAACGTGTCCCGGTCCCGCATTTCGCCCACCAGGATCACGTCGGGGTCTTCCCGCACCGCGTGCTTCAGGGCCGTGTGCCAGTCGCACACGTCGATGCCCACCTCCCGCTGGTTGACGACCGACTTCTTGTCCGCGAACAGGTACTCGATCGGGTCCTCGATCGTCAGGATGTGCAACTGCTCCCGCTCGTTCAGGTAGTCGAGCATGGACGCGATGGTCGTGGACTTGCCCGACCCGGTCACGCCGGCCAGGATGATCATCCCCTGGTCGTACTTGCACAGCTGCTCGATCGAGGGCGGCAGACCCAGGCCGGCGAACGTCGGCACTTTGGTGTTGACGCGGCGGGCGACCATGCCCAGGTGGCCCCGCTGCTTGAGGATGTTGACCCGGAACCGGCACTCGTCGCTGCCGATCACATGCGCGAAGTCGGCCCCGCCGGTGTCCTCGAGGATCTTCCGCAGCCGCGGGTTCATGATCTCGAAGAACAGCCGCTCCATCTGCTCCTCGCCGATCGGCGGGGCGTCCATCTTGCGGATGATGCCCTTCAGCCGCATCATCGGCGGCAGTCCGACCTTCAGGTGCAGGTCGGACGCCTCGTACTTCATCACCGTGCGGAACAGCACGTTGATCTTCGGCTCCCGCCGCGCCTCCGCCGGGGGCGGTGCGGGCTGGAGGTCTTCCATCACGTCGGCCGTCGCCATGGTCCACCCCTGCCTTCCGCGTCGTGATTACAGTCGGATCGGTATGCCCCGCCCGGCCAGGTACCGCTTCGTCACCGGGATCGAGTATTCATCATAATGGAAAATGCTCGCCGCCAGGGCGGCATCCGCCCCGGCCCGGAACGCGGCCGCCAGGTGCTCCGGCTCGCCCGCCCCGCCACTGGCCACCACCGGGACACGCACCGCGTCCGCCAC
This sequence comes from Gemmataceae bacterium, assembly GCA_036406755.1. Taxonomy (GTDB): domain Bacteria; phylum Planctomycetota; class Planctomycetia; order Gemmatales; family Gemmataceae; genus DASXAN01. Next base: position 2,377 of record DASXAN010000465.1, on the reverse strand, counting down.
CGCCGCCGTCATCTCCAGGTCGTACCCCGCCTTGGTCCCGTCCGCGTCCATGGACGTGAGTACGATCTCGCCGGCCCCCAGCTCCGCCACCCGCTTCGCCCAGGCGACGGCCTCCAGCCCGGTCGGCTCCCGCCCGCCGCGGACGTGCACCTCCCACACCACCCGGCCGTTCTTGGTGACCCGCTTCGGGTCGATGTTGACGACCGTGGCACAGCTGCCGAACTTCTGGGCGATGCGAGTCACCAGCTCGGGGTCGCGGACGGCCGCCGAGTTCACGCTGACCTTCTCCGCGCCGGCCTGAATCAGCCGGGTGGCGTCGTCCAGCGACCGGATGCCGCCGCCGACGGTGAACGGCATGAACACCTGCTCGCTCACCCGCCGGACGGTGTCCAGCAGGATGTCCCGGCCCTCGTGGGTGGCGGAGATGTCGAGGAACACCAGCTCGTCCGCCCCGTCGGCCTCGTACCGGCGGGCCACTTCGACCGGGTCGCCGGCGTCCCGCAGCTGTTCGAAGTGGACCCCCTTGACAACCCGACCGCGGTCGATGTCGAGGCAGGGGATGATGCGTTTCGTCAGCATCGGCTGGCGGCGGCCCGACGGGAGCGGAAAAGGGGCGTCGAGAATTGAGTGTACGGCACGGCGCGAATGCGGTCAACGGCGGAGCCGCTTGCGGCTCTGCGAGCGGTTGCTGGCATACCCGCGAGCAGCTCATCGAGAAAACGCAACAGGCCCCGCCGTGGGCGATCGGCGGGGCCTGGGTGGGTGACGGGGAGGACGACTCAGGCGACCTGCTGGGCCGCCGACCAGACCATGTACGCGACCCGCTCGCGGAGCACCTGCAACCGGCGGAGGCGGGCCACGTAGGCGTCACGGTACGCGTAGAAAATGCTAGCGACCGCGAAGGCCGTCATATTCAGGGCTATGTAGGGCAACGGCACGACTCACTCCTTTCGCCCGTGGGTGCGGACGACGGGTTTCCGGCACTCGTTTCGGGTGGGTGAAACGGGGCGGACATCGATCTAACGAACCGTAGATCAGGGTTCTCCGGGCGTCAACCGAAAATGCTGAGCGCTCGGCGCCGGTTCCATACCGTAACGTGGCCCGGCAGTTGCACGGCCCGGCCGCCCGGGCGGGACATGCTCGAACACCCGACCCTCTGGCTGTCCGCCCCGACGGCCGCTTGGCCGCCCGGCCTGCCGCGGACTGGACCGCTCCTCCGCCGCGTGCTGGCGGCCGACCCCCGCGAGCCGCTCGGGCACGTCGCGGTCACGCCCGGCCGGTGGTGGCCCTGGCCGGCCGGCCCCCGGTTCGCCGCCTACGAAGGGCCGGACGCGTCGCTCCTGTTCACCGCCCGACGGCTCGGCTGGCTGTGGCCGGTGACGGTCGTGGCGGAGGCGGACGGCAACGCCGTCGCCGCCGTCTACGGCTCCTACGTCTCCGTCCCGCAGCGACGGCTGCTAGCGCACCACCGCCGCGCCGCCGGCGGCCGGGCGGGCGCGTTCGCCGTCGCGGCCGGGGTCGTGCTGGCCCGGTGGGAGACGGCCGACGGTGGGATACTGCTGCACTTCACGGCCGACCTGGGGAACGAGCCGTTTGCGAAGATGGGACTGCTGGCGGCCGTGCTGACGATCAGCTAGCCGGGCGCCTCGACGGGTTCGCCGCGGAGCCCGACCAGTCCCTCGCTGCCGAGCCGGATCACCCGGTCGCCGACTTGCAGCTCGAACAGGTCGTCCAGCTCCTGAAAGCCCTTGACCAGCACGCGGGCCCCGGGCGTCAGCCCCTGCTCCCGCCACCGCCGCAGCCGGGCCGGGTTGTCGTCCTGGGCCTCGCGGATGAGCACCCACTGGCCGGCCCGGAATTCGTTCAGCCGGCGGAAGTCCCGGGACGAGAGCTGCCCGTCGGCGGTCGGGATCGGGTGGCCATGCGGGTCCTCGACCGGCTCTCCCAGGTGCCGGGCCAGTGCCTGCTCCAGCCGCGGCGAGATGGCGTGCTCCAGCGCCTCCGCCTCCGCGTCCACCTCGCTCCAGTCGAGCCCGAGGACACGGTGCAGGAACAACTCGACCAGCCGGTGCCTGCGGATGACCCGGCGGGCCTCGGCCCGCCCCAGGTCGGTCAGCGCCGCCCCGGCGCCGGGGGCGTAGTCGATGTAGCCGGCCTCGGCCAGCCGCTTGAGCATGCCGGTGACGGACGGGGCGCGGACGGCCAACCGGGCGGCGATCTCGGCCGGGGAGACGGTCCGGTCGGCCCCGCCGAGCAGGTGGATCGCCTTCAGGTAGTCCTGCACGGCAGGGGTCGGCTGGTCCGACATGAACGGGGCGCCCTCGGGGTTGCGGGAATTGTATCGGGTTAGCCGCGACGCGGAGTCTTCGGAGCGGAG
>DASXAN010000464.1:0-6133 GCA_036406755.1 Gemmataceae bacterium | reverse complement strand
ATTCCCGTCTTTATCTGTGTCCATCTGTGTGCATCTGTGGTTAATCCTCTTCCTGAAAGAGTCGGGCGACGCCGCGGACGGCGGCCTCGTCCAGTACCGGCGCGGCCGCGTACTCTGGCATGAGTTGCTTGACGACCGCTGCGGCCCCGCCGGTCAGCACCACACGGTTGAAGTGATCGCCCAGCCCCAGGGCCGCGACCGCCTTCCGGTGGCCGTCCCGCATCGCCGCCAGCACGGCGGCCAGCACGTCCTCGCGGGTCGTCGTCAGTGCCACCTCGCGGAGGGCGGCCCGCACCGGCTCGATCTCCAGCCGGTCGCCGCCCAGGTACGGCGGGTCGAGCCGCACCGTCGTCTCCCGGCCGACCGCGGCCGGGACGGTCTGTTCGAAGAACTGCTTGGCTGGCTGGTCGCGGAAGCAGAGGCGGTGCAGCCACTCCAGGGCCGCCCCGCCGACCGGGTTGTGCGTGACGTGGACGAACGCCGGCCCGACGCCGAGCCGCCGCACCAGCCGCCGCCGGTCCGGCACCGGCCGGTCCGTCAGCGCCTCCAACACCTGCGTCGTGCCGACGCTGTGCAGCAGGTCGCCCGGCCCCAGGCCGGCGGCCAGCAGCGCGCTGGCCGTGTCGGCCGTGCCGAGCTTCACCGGTACGCCGGCCGGCGCCCCCAACTCGGCGGCCGCGTCCGGCCGCAGTGGGCCGAGCGTCGCCGCCCCGTCCACGACCGGCGGTAGCCACTCCGGCCGGGCGCCGAAGTAGTCGCACCACCGCCCCGACCACCGCTGGTCGGTGACGGTGTTGAACAGGCCGGTGAAGCTGGCGTTGGCCGGGTCAAACGCCCGCTCGCCGGTCAGCCGCAGGCCGACCCAGCCGTTGACGTGCAGATACCAGCGGACTTGCTTCGCGTCGTCCGGGTGTTCGTCCCGCCAGTCGGCCCACGACAGCGCGGACATGCCGCCGGGCAGCGGCCGGTTGCCGGTGGTGGCCAGGAACTCCGGCCCGACCTCGGCCTCGACACGGCGGGCGATCGGCCGGCTGCGGCGGTCGAGGTGCGTGCGGATCGGGGCGAGCGGCCGGTCGGCGGCGTCGAGCAGGACCAGGCCCGGGGTGAGGCAGTCCAGGCCGACGCCGGCGACGGCCGGCCCGGCCGCGGTCGCCTTGCGGGCGGCGGCGGTGACTGCGGACCAGAGCCGGTCGGCCGGCACTTCGGCGGCGCCCGGCGTCGGCGTGTCGAGGTCGTAGGCGGCCTTGTGGACCGGGCCGACCGGGGCGGCGGTCGTCACGTCCACGACGGCCGCCTTCACGGCCGACGTGCCAATGTCGAGCGCGAGGACGTGCATCGGTCCCCCTTGTGACGGCCGGCACCGGGCGGGTAGGATGGGGCGGAGGACCCGGCCATGGCAACCCAACAGACCGCGCCGCCCGCCGTGCCCCGGACCCGCGGCTCGGTCGTACTGCCGAACACGGACTGGAAGACCTATCGCCGGCTGCTCAAGGCGTTCGCCGACCAGCCGGGGGTGCGGTTAACGTATGACCGGGGGGACCTGGAGATCATGTCCCCGTCGTTCGTCCACGATAGCAGCGGGCGGTTTCTCGGGAGGCTCGTCGTCACGCTCACCGAAGAGCTGGGACTCCAGATCCTGCCGGGGGGGTCCACGACCCTCCGCCGCCGGTTGCGCCGCCGGGGGATCGAGCCGGACGAGTGTTTCTGGATTCAAAATGAGGCGGCCGTCCGCGGTGTCCCGCGACTCAATCTCCGCGTCCACCCGCCGCCCGACCTCGCCATCGAAGTGGACGTGACGAACAGCTCCCTCGACCGCATGGGCATCTACGCGGCCCTCGGCATACCGGAAGTTTGGCGGCTAGACGGGGCGCGGCTGACGTTCCAAGAGCTTGGTGCGGACGGCCGGTACGCCGAGCGACCGACCAGCCGGGCCTTCCTCCGAATCACACCGGCGGACCTCGTCCGGTTCCTGAACCAGCGCCGCCGGGACGGGGACAACGAAACCGTCCGCCAGGTCCGCGCCTGGGTCCGCCAGCTCCCGCCGCCGACGCCGTAGCCGCCGTCACTTCGCCATGCCGACGACCGCGACCTGGCCGCCACGGACCCGGACGAACACCCGGCCGGTTTCGCGGCCGCCGCGGCCGACGCCGACGACGAACGTCGGCGCGATCGCCTGTTCCAGCGTCGCGGCCACGGCCGGGTCGGCGTCCAGGGCCTTGACCCCGTCGTTGGGCACCACCCGGATGACCTCGGCCGGCATCTGCTCGGTCCGCCGCACCTGCCGGAACTGGCCGTCGAGGAACGTCCACAGCCGCTCCCGGTCGCGGATCACCGGCTCGGCGTCGGGCAACAGCATCGTCCCCGCCGCCGCCCCGGTGTAGAACGGCACGTCCGTCACGGCCACGGCCGTGTTCAGGTCCCGGTTCCGGCAGGCCCGGAGGAAGTCGGTCACCAGCCGCCTCACCCGCGGTTCCACAGCGGCCCGGTCGACACGCGGGTCGAGTTCGGCCGCGGGCTGGCCGAAGTCCCGCGACCGGGCCATCACCCGGTCGTCGTCCACCGCCTGCCGCCATTCGTGGGCCCACTGCCCGACCGGCATCGTCCGCAGCGAGAACGCCAGCCACAGGGCGAACACCGCCCCACCGACCAGGGCCAGCACCCGCCCCGGCCGCCGCGCCGTGGCGTACAGCGGGGTGAACACCGCCGCCGGCAGCCGCGGGAACAGCCAGAACGTCACGCCGACGAGCGCCAGCCACAGGCTCATGACGCCAACGACGAAGTAGGAGTAGACGAGGAACTCGCAGAAGTCCCACGGCAGTCCGGACCACTCCACCAGGTCGGCCCGGGACCGCCGCCACACCTCGTGGGCCATCCCACAGCCGGGGGCGATCGGCCAGAAGAGCAGCCCGACCAGCAGCGGCAGGCTGACGATCACCAGCGGCGGGTAGACCAGCCACCGCTGCGGGCCGAGCGGCGTCCCCCGCTCCCGGGACAGGGCGACCGCCGCCCGGGCCAGCAGGTAACTGGCCGGCAGCAGCACCACCAGCAGCGGGAAGATGATGATGCCGACCACGAGCAGGCCGAACGTCAGGTACGCCAGCCGCCAGTCGTCCGGCCCGTTCCGCAGCCGGGCGGCCGCGCCCATCACCGCCTGCCGGACGGCCCCCGGCCGGGCCCGCACCCAGTCCACGCCCCGCCGCCAGGACGGCCGGCCCTCGCCGTCGCTGACCCACTGTTCCGGCCGGCCCAGCCGGGCCAGCACCGCCTCCAACTGGTCCAGCCGCACCCACCCGGACCCGGGCGGGAACTCGGCCGCGACGTGGGCCCGGACGTCCTGCTCGACGTCGTCCGGGCTCAGCTCCGCGTGCCCCTCCAGGGTGGCGCGGGTCTGGGCCAGGTACTCGGCGAAGCGCGCGGCCGCCTCGGGAGTGAACCGTGCCGTCACGTCGGGGGCAATGTCCGTCATAGCTTGACCTCCCCGCCCATCGCGTCGATGCCGCCGCGAACGGCGTACCAGTGCTCCAGCATGCGGCCGAGCAGTTGTCGGCCCCGTGGCGTCAGTTCGTAATACTTGCGGGCCGGCCCCTCGCTGGACTCGACCAGCGTCGCGGTGACCAGCCCTTCCTTCTTGAACCGGCTGAGCATCGGGTAAACGGTGCCTTCGCTCATGCCCAGCCCGCCGACCTCGCGGAGCTGTTTGACGAGGTCGTAGCCGTACAGCCGCCGGCCCCGCAGGGCGCACAGGGCACACAGTTCGAGCGTCCCCTTGCGGAGCTGGGTCATCCAGTTGTCGAAGAAGTCCAGACCCATGTCGATCAGTATCTGTTATCGCAAGGTACTCGTCAAGATGTTGTTCGCGGCATAGGGAAGATTATTGGGAAAAAAGGAATGACTGTGGCGGCCGGGGCGAAGGCAATCACACCACGCCGGCATGGCGGAAAAAGGGGCGATCCGGCTACTTGGCCAGGGTCCGGTGCGTCAGGGCCATGTTTCGCAGCGCCGGGTAGGGCCATCCCGGCGGATTGCAACCTGCACGACGGCCATGACTTCCCTGGCCACGAACCCGAACGCGGTGAAGCCGAGGATGCGGTCGCTGCTCCGTTCGACTCGATGCCCAAGCCTCAAAGGGCGTTGAGCGGCTCACTCAAGTAGACATGTTCATCGTCGTTCGAAAACACACGGACGCCGCCGTCCTGAGAAATCACAAATGCCAGCGTATTTGGAACGCGCGCACAGAGGTCAAACGCGGACCGATGCCTAGTTCCTCCTCGCCTTCGCACGTCTTCCGCAGATAGCACTTCGCCAGTTTGCCAATCAACCGGCGTTCGTGTGCCTTTGCAGCTTGACGTCCGAATCACACATCCGAATCCATGAAGCCTCAGATTTCGGTCAAGGACGACGCAACCATCCGTAGCAGACAGGGCAGCCAGAATGCGGGCCGCCGCAAAGAGAACATGTCGAGTTCGGTTACATTCCTGTACTGCAGCCGCGAAACCATCGTGGTCCTTCAGTTTGATCGCGTTGCCACATGCATGCCAGTATTCGGCGAGCTGATCCGTAAGACAGACGCTCATCGCTGCAAACTTCCGCTCAATGCAGTCACACTCTGGATCAGCGAGGATCACGAAACAACCTCCATGCCGTAGATCCCTTGCCGTCGATATTACCCTCGACCACAGCCACATAATCTCCTGGTACGGCGCAAAGCGCAATGCTACGACATTCTGGACGCCGCATTTCGCATACGGACAGGCGACACACTCATCCAACCATTGCTGAACCAAGGGTGCGAAGAACATCGAGGTGTCGGTGACCAATCGATTGGCACGCAATCTTGCGCTGAATATCCCTTCACGAACTGCGATCTCGCCGGGTTCCAAGATCGTCACTGCCAATCCGTGATGTCCGCCGGACCTCCTTAGGCTGAAATCTGGAACCTCGACGTTTCCTTCTCCCTCGGTCATGAGAAAAACCCCATCGCAGCTAATCGCCCCATCAACCTCGAGTATTGACAGAGCATATTCGTCGGATACCAAGGTCGGTGCCAAGAGACGTAGTGTCTCAGGACCGGCAAGCGGAACAGCTGCCGAGAATTGCACAACCATTCGAGGTCGAGGTTCATGGGTTCCGGCCGCGAAAAGGTTGCACCGTGTATACTTCCCCTCGTTCTTGAGGAAGCTGGCGGCATACGCCAAGTCAAACAACTGCTGCACCGACTTTCCTCGGAGAGGACCTCGGGCGCTAGCGTTGATTCTAGCTAGCTCCTCGTCGCCAATCGCATCTTCGTCTTCCCAACTCCAGTAGTCTTCGATTGTCCGCGCAAGTTCGTTCGGACCACAAAATTCTGGCAAATCCGCTGGGAATCGCCAAATGCGGTCCACGCCCTCAATCGTGTCAGCGATACTGTCGGTCCGCGGAGACTCAGCCATCATTGCTCTCCTAATCGTCTCTGCCGTTCGCGACGACACCGATGTTGTCGGAGGGCTGACTCCGCCGAATTCCGCCAACCGTCTTGCCGCGACCTCGTTGTCGTCGTCCTCCTGGCTGTTCGCACTGGTCCCACTGTCCGCGGCCGTCAGTGTCGGCGCTACTTCCGGCCCACCGCCTGCCGCCGTCGGCTGCTAAGCATGTACATGAGCGTTCCCCTCACGACCATCGCTCGTCCCCCCGCGAAACCGCGCCACCCAATTCTATTACCCCTCATTCTGCCACGCCCGGCCGTCGCGGGCCAGCAACTCGTCGGCGCACTTCGGGCCGTAGCTGCCGACCGGGTACGCCTCCGGCACCGGCCCGCCGGCCCGCTCCACCGCGGCAATCACCGGGTCCATGATCGCCCACGCCCGCTCGATCTCATCGCTCCGCATGAACAGCGCCGCGTCCCCCTGGATCGAGTCCACCAAGAGCCGCTCGTACGCCTCCGGGATGGCGGCCTCGCCGTACGCCTCCCGGTACTCGAAGTGCAGGTCGGCCGGCTTCAGCTCCACCCGCTCCTTGTCCGGCACCTTCGTCTCGAAGTTCAGCCGGATGCCCTCGTTCGGCTGGATGCGGAGCGTCAGCCGGTTGCACTTGAGCGTCTGCCCAGGCGGTAGCGGGAACATCAGGTGCGGCGGGCAAAGGAACTGCACCACCACCT
>DASXAN010000463.1:0-2464 GCA_036406755.1 Gemmataceae bacterium | reverse complement strand
CCCCTCTCCCACAAGGGGAGAGGGGAGAAAGAAAGAATGAGGAACTTCACCTTTTCCGGGCCAGCCGGCAGTGTCGCTCACGAAGTTGGAGCGGTCCTGCCGATAATGCAGATTGTTCGGGGGTACCACGGGCCGAGCGCTAATGCGCCGACCGCGGCGGGTGTATAATAAACCTCGCCGCCCGCCCGGCTTTCCTCGTCCCCATCGGCAGGAACGCGCGTATGCACCCACTCACTCGACGCACCCGATCGGTCGGCCGGTGGCCCGCCGCGCTCGCCGCGGTCGTGCTCGCCGGCACGGTCGCCGTCGGCCCGGCGACCCCCCAGACCCCGCAGCCGCCGCCCGCCGCCCCGATGGGCGAGCCGGCCAGCAAGCCCGCCAACGGCGAGAAGCGGTACAAGTTCGAGTTCAGCAACAAGCCGTGGAGCCAGGTGTTCGAGTGGCTGGCCGACAGCACCGGCCTGCCGTTCGCCTCCGACCTGAAGCCGACCGGGTCGTTCACCTTCATCCCGCCGAAGGGGTCGGTCGGGGCCACGCAGGGGTACACCATCCCCGAGATCATCGACATCCTTAACGAGGTGCTGCTCCAGAAGAAGTACCTGCTCATCCGCCGGGAGGCGACGTTCATCATCGTCCCGGCCGACGAGGTCGTGGACCCGACGCTGGTCCCCCGCGTCACCGTGGACGAGCTCAAGGGGCGGGGCAACACCGAGGTGGTGTCCACTGTCCTGTCCCTGAACACCCTCGTGGCCGAGGACGTCAAGCCCGAGGTCAAGAACATCATGGGGCCGTTCGGCCAGGTCACCGTCCTGGCCAAGTCCAATCAGCTGATCGTGCAGGACACGGTCAAGAGCATCAAGAACGTCCTCAAGACGATCGAGGACATCGAGAAGAAGGAGGGCGGGTCGAGCGAGACGTTCTCGCACGTGTGCGTCTACGTCAAAGCGCGGGATGCCGAGCGGATGCTCAAGGCCCAGATGGGCGACCCGGCGCTGTTGATCGCCCAGATGCAGGCCGCCCTGGCGCCGCAGCGGGACCCGCGGACCGGCATGATGATCCCGGCCCAGGCCCCGGCGAAGCTGCCCCGCATGTACTACATCTCGGCCGACGAGCGGACCAACACGGTCATGGTGACCGGGCCGGCGGACAAGATCGCCCAGGCCCGCGACCTGATGAAGAAGATCGACGTGCCCGCCCCGCCGGGCCAGAAGGAGCCGCAGCTGCAGACGTTCCCGGTCTCGGCCGGGACGGCCAACGACGTGGCCAACGTCCTCAAGGACATGTACAAGACGTCGTCGATCATCCGCGTGTCGGCCGTCGGTGCCGACCGGGTCATGGTGTTCGCCCCGCCGGCCGACCTGATGGACATCGCCGGCATCATCGAGAACAGCTCCGGCGGCACCGGCGTGGTCGTCAAGTTGCTGCCGGTCAACGCCCTGGACGCGTCCGAGGCGGCTGCCACCCTCACGAAGATGTTCCCCCAGGATCCGAAGACGCTGGTCGGGCCGGTGGTCGAGGCGGACACGGCCCGCAACGCCATCCGGGCCAAGGGGACCAAGGAGCAGATCGCCGACATCGAAACGGCGCTGAAGGCGATCGACGTGGGCGGCGGCGGGTCCGGGGCGATGCGGATCGTCACCCTGGAGCACGGCAGCGCCGCCCAGCTGGCCACGTTCATCCAGAAGGCCCTCGCCGAGCGGGGCACGCCGGTCAAGGTGATCGCCCCGTCGCCGGCCCCGCCGCCGGCCCCGACCCCGCCGGGCCCGACCCCGGGCAGCGGCAACGGCGGCGGCGAGCCGCCGCCGCAGTTACAGGACCCGCAGGCCGGGAAGCCGCAGCAGCCGCCGGCGGACAAGAACGCCAAGCCGGTGACGATCACGGCCGTCGGCAACAAGCTGATCATCAACACCGACGACCCGCAGACGATGATGCTCATCCAGGAGATCGTCCGGACGATGACGTCGTCCAGCGGGGACGGGGAGTTCGAGGTGATCCGGCTGACCAACGCCGACGCCACCGACGCCGCCCGGGTGATCGACGAGTTCTTCAACGGCAAGCAGCAGCCCCAGCAGGGCATGTCGCCGTTCGGCATGTTCGGCGGCCGTGGCGGGTTCCCGATGCCGGCCCCCGCGCCGGCGGCGGCCCCGACCTCGGCCGGCAAGGTGCGGGTGGTGGCCGACCCGGGGTCGAACTCCCTGCTCGTCCGCGGGTCGCCGCTGGACCTGATGACCGTCCGCCAGCTGGTCAAGACGCTGGAGGGGGAGGACGCCACCCAGGCGGCCCAGAAGACGCACTTCATCAAGTTCGACCACGCCATCGCGGCCGAGGTCGCCCAGGTGATCGAGAGTGTCTACCACGAGTACATCGGCCAGGACGCGCAGCGGGGCAGCTACGGCGGGTACCCCGGGTTCGGGTTCGGCGGCATGAGCACGATGTTCGGCGGCCGCAGCAGCAGCCGCAGCGG
>DASXAN010000462.1:0-4711 GCA_036406755.1 Gemmataceae bacterium | reverse complement strand
AGCCGGTCTTCGCGAAGACCGGCTGAAGCCGGGACTCCAACCCGGGCTGCGGCGGCGCGGTAAGATGGTCCGCTACGAACGGCCGCCGCGGTTGCGGCCCGCGTCCCCGCGAAGTTGTCCGATGACACGGCGCTTACTCATCGCGCTCATGGCGTGTCTGGCGGTGGCGGCCGACCCGGACGCCCTGCGGCGGGCGGCCATGAACGACGGCGGCGACGCCAGGCGCGGCAAGGCCGTCTTCGCCGCCGCTGCCACCCACTGCGCCGCCTGTCACAAGGTCCACGGCCAGGGCGGCGACGCCGGCCCGGACCTGTCGCAGGTCGGCGGCAAGTTCGACCGCACCCACCTGATCGAAGCCGTCCTCGACCCGTCCGCCGAGATCCTCCAGGGCTATCACGCCACGGTCATCGAGACCAGGGCCGGCCGGGTGTTCGTCGGCATCGTGAAATCGGAATCGCCCGCGGCCGTCACCCTGCTCGACGCCGCGGGGAAGTCGATCACCGTCCCGCTCGGCGACGTCGCATCGCGCGAGGTGAGCCCGGTGTCGCTCATGCCGGCCGGGCTGGCCGACACTCTGACGCCCGGCGAGTTCACCGACCTGATCGCCTACCTCGCCTCGCTCCGCACCGGCCGGGCGCCGACGCCCGGCGAGGGCACCGCCGGCCCGCTGACGCTGCCGCCGGGGTTCACGGCCGACGCCGTCGCCGCCGGGCTGACCGGGGCGACGGCACTCGAGGTCGCGCCGGACGGCCGGGTGTTCGTGTGCGAGCAGACCGGGGCGCTGCGGGTGGTCAAGGACGGCAAGCTCCTCCCGGAGCCGTTCGTGACGCTGCCGGTGGACGCGACGTGGGAGCGCGGCCTGATCGGCGTGACGGTCGCCCCGGGGTTCCCGCACCCGCCGCACGTGTTCGTCTGCTACGTCGCCGCCCGGCCGTACCCGCACCACGTCGTCAGCCGGTTCGTGGCCGCCGGGGACGTGGCCGGGCCGGGCGGCGAGACGGTCCTCTTCGAAGGCGACGACCAGACGAAGCTGGGCGGGACCGTCCCGGCCGGCCACCAGGGCGGGGCCGTCCACTTCGGCGCGGACGGCAAGCTCTACGTCGCCATCGGCGACCAGACCGCCGGTCGGCCCGCCCAGGAATTGAACTCGCTCCTCGGCCGCTTGCTCCGCATCAACCCGGACGGCTCGATCCCCGGCGACAACCCGTTCGTGTCCCGGGCCACGGGCAAGTACCGGGCGACGTGGGCGCTGGGCCTGCGGAACCCGTTCACGTTCGCCGTGCAGCCGGGGACCGGCCGGCTGTTCATCAACGACGTCGGCGGGCGGGCGGAGGAGATCAACGAGGGCGTCGCCGGGGCCAACTACGGCTGGCCGACGGTCGAGCACGGGCCGACGGCCGATCCGCGGTTCCGGGGGCCGATCCACCACTACCCGACGGCGTGCATCTGCGGCGGGGCGTTCGCCCCGGCGGACCTGGCGTGGCCGGCGGAGTACCGCGGCCGGTACTTCTTCGGCGACTTCAACCACGGCTGGGTCAAGACGATTGACCCGGCCGCGCCGGCGGTGGCGCAACCGTTCGCGACCGGGCTGCGCCGGCCGGTCGACCTGCGGTTCGGCCCGGACGGGTGCCTGTACGTACTGCTCCGGGACGCGTGGGTGATGGACAAGTGGTTCCGCGGCGGGACCGGGGCGGTGGTGCGGGTGCGGTTCGGCGGGCGGTGAGTCGGCCGCAGCCGGCGTGATAAGATGATCGACCGCGAACCGCCGCCGCGATTGCGGTCGCGGGGCGAGGGCGGACCAGGGGTCAGACGGCGGATGAAAACGCGGCGTGACTACGACCGGGCCATCCAGGCGGTGCGCGAGGTCATCCACCGCTGGGACCCGTACGGCCTACTCGCCGGCGGATCTCCGCTCGATGAGTTCGACGCGGAAATCGCGGCCCTGGTCGCCCAGGTCCCGCGCATCCGATCCCGGGCGGACGCGGCGCACGCGCTGTCGCGGGTGTTCTCGTCGGCGTTCGAGCCGGAGCGGTTCCGGCCCGAAGACTGCATCGCGGCCGGGACCGAGTTGTTCGAGGCGCTCTCGGCAGCCGGGCTTTTGGAAGCGTAACCGCTCGACGGCGGGGAGGACGAGGTGGCCGGCACTCTGGTCGCGCTGCTCCGCGGCATCAACGTCGGCAAGGCCAAGCGGGTGGCGATGGCCGACCTCCGTGCCTTGCTCGAAGGCCTCGGCTACGGCGACGTGCGGACCCTGCTCAACAGCGGCAACGTCGTCTTCACCGCCGGCCGCACCGCCCCCGACAAGGCCGCCGCCCGCATCGAGGCGGCGCTGACCGACCGGCTCGGTGTGTCCGCCCGGGTGACGGTGCTCACCGCCGCGGAGCTGGCCGCCGCCGTCGCCGACAACCCGCTGCTTGGCATCGCCAGCGACCCGGCCCGGTTCCTGATCGCCGTCCTCCGCGACCCGGCGGACCGGACGAAGGTGCTGCCGCTGACGAAGCAGGATTGGGCCCCGGAGGCGGTGGCCGTCGGCAAGCGGGTGGCGTACCTGTGGTGCGCCGACGGCATCCTGGCGAGCCCGGTGGCGGCGGCGGTCAACCGGGCGCTGGGCGACGGCGTGACGGCCCGCAACTGGGCGACCGTGCAGAAGCTGCACGCGCTGGCGACGGGGCGGGAGTGATCGTGGCCCGGGTACGGTCCCCTGCTCCGATGACGCGGCGGCCCGGAAGCTACGTCACCACGTCCGCTGCAACCAGCTCAGGAACGTGCTTAGGGACCTGGTCGAATCCCGCGCCGAGATCGGACCGGCCGGTTGAAGTCGGTCGTGCACCAGCGAGTTCCGGTAATCGCGGACGATGTGAACATTGTCGGTGTCGTTGTCGGAGATGCCGACGCGGTCGCGCACCTTGTTGACCAGCGACTCCGCCTTGGTCGGCACCCGGAGTCGTTTCGCACGGAGGAAGTGTTTCAGCGCCGTCTCGAATTCGGCGAAGAGGCGGACGACGTAAGTGCCCTCCAACCGGTCCGACGCCGCGTTGACGTCCCGATAACTTCTGATCGCCGGTCAACACGCCTGGGTCATCGCGGGCCTGCTGGAGGAGCCGGTCCAAGGCCAGCCGGGTCATTCGATACTCCCGCTCGACGGCCTTGACCCGGGTCATCCAGGCGAAGGCTTCATCCGGCATGGCTCTTCATTTCAGCGAGAACATTGGCCAGTGACTCCCGGTCTAAAGGGTCGGCCGCGGCGTCGCGAATGCTTCCCACGACCGGCGTACCCTCGGCCATGTAGTGAAGATTCCACCGGCCCTCGTAGTGGTACAAGCTGGCCAGGTCGTCATACCCTGGCATGAGGGACAGGTCCACGACCCCTTCCGACCCCGGCGACGATCGCCCGACCGGTTCGAGCAGAATTTTGGTCACCCCTTCCTGAAGGAGCAGAGCCGGCACGCGGTAACTGCCAATGCCGGAGTCCTCCATCGGCTTTTCGATCACCCGCGTGGACCAGCCGAGTTCCCTGGCCCATCCCTGCACGGACTCGATGAGGCCGGCGACCTTACCGAGCCATTCATGCAAGAGGCGGGCGCGGGTGCGGGCGTCCCCATCGAACCGGGCCAGCGCCTCCCCCTCGGCCGGAGCCGACAGCCACCGGACGGGCTGCCCTCCTTCCGCGTCAACCTCGGCCCGGTATTCGGGCCCGCGCTTCGGCTTCTGCCCCGGCCTGCGCTCCTGGTGAAGACCGCGCGGCACGTATGAAACCCGGTACGTCCGAGGCGTGCCCGTGGGAGTGACGCTCACCATGTAGCCCCGAAGCACGCTGTCCCGACCGCTCACCATGACGCCGGCCCTTTCGCCGCAAACGCGAACACCCCGCCGGCCGGCGGGGTGCGCGCATTATACGCGGGCGATCTCGGACTACCGCCCCGCCTGCTCCAGGGCCCGCTGCACGGCCGCGGCTTCCGTCGCCGCCCGGCCCTCGACCAGCCGCGTCGTCCGGCCGTCGGCGGTCGGCACCCGGCAGGCGAACCGGTAGCCGCCGTCCGCCCGCTCCAGGGCGAACCCGGTCGCCCCGAGGCGGTCGAGCTTCAGCCGCAGGTCGGTCCAGTCCAACGCGGCCGCCGGGGCCGGCACGCCGAGCGCCTCCGGCGGCGGCATCTCCAACTTCGGCGCCGCCGGCCGAGCCGGTCGGGCCGGGGCCTCGTCCGGGCTCTGGCCGCGGACCACCGGCGCCGGCCGCACGGCGGCGGCCTGCTGCTGCGGCGCGGCCCGCGGGGTTGCGGGCCGTGCGGCCGGCTGCTGCACGTACTGTTGTGGCTGCGCGTACGCCTGCGGTTGGGCGTAAGCCGGGGTCGGGTACGGGTACTGATAATAGGGTTGCGCGGCCGGCAGACCGCCGACCATGACGGGGCCACACGCCCCGCCGGGTGCTCACCCCGCCCCCGAGCGACCGGGAATGACCGCCAGCCAGCCGAGCGCGACCGAGACCGATAGCAGGCCCGACCGCAGCAGCGCGTCCGTGCGCATGGCGGGGGTCCTCCTCGGGTGAGGGGGGAGAGTGCGTATGGCCGGGCGGCGAAGTCGCCCGGGGCGGCGGGCTTATAGCGGCGGCCGGCGGGCGGTGGAAGTGCAATTGGTGAAGGCGGAGCGGCGGCGGCGGCGGCGGGCGGTTTGTAAAGGGTTGTAACTTCTGCAACCGCTCCGTCGCCCCCGCCGC
>DASXAN010000461.1:0-6114 GCA_036406755.1 Gemmataceae bacterium | reverse complement strand
ACGGAGCCCTCGACCAGCTTGCGGAACTCGGCCCGCGGCATGAGGAAGGCGTGGACGTTCACCCCGTCCGCGTAGAGGGCCACGTCCGAGCGGTTCACCTTCTTGTCGTCGACCGTCACCAGCACCAGGTCGATGTCGGACTTGGCCCAGACGGTGTCGTGCGACAGGCTGCCGCAGAGCGCGGCCGCCAGGACGGAGCGGTCGGCCTTGACCTCGGCGACCAGCGCCTCCAGTGCCACGGTGAACTTCTGCCGGACCGACTCGTTGTCCATGTCCGCCCTCGCGGCCGCGCCACCAACTCCGGCCGAGTGAACCCGTTCAACCCGGGTCCGAGATTCTCATCTCACGCCGCCCGGTTCGCCATGTCAGCTGTCCCGGGTCGCGGGTCCAGCGGTCCCCGGCCGGCGGCATCATGGGTGCCGGCCCGGATTTCCGTCAAGACGGGTTTGGCGACGGCCTGCCGAGATTTTGTTGTCCCCAATCCGCTCCCGTCCGGACGGTTATCCGATAGCGGAGCGCGCGGGCCGGATCGTCCGGCCGGAGCCGCCGTCATGTGGGAGCGCCGTCATGTTCCACGGGTCGTCTGCCGTCCGGCTGGGTCTGGCGTGGGCCGTCGCCGCCACGGTCGCGGCCGCCGTGTTCGGCCCCGGCTCCGAGGCCGGCCCCGCCGGCCCGTTCGACCGGCTCGACCCGCGTGCGGTCGCGCCCTGCCTGCGCGTGTCCGCGGCGGCGGGCGCCGTGGTGGGCGTACTCGGCCGGCGGGGCGGTCCGCCGGCCGACCAGATCTGGTGCGCCGCCGTCAGTCCGGACGGGCAGTGGGTCGCGGCCGCCAACCCCGACCGATCGCTCCGTCTGTACGAAGTGCCGTCCTGGCGGTGCGCCTGGGATCGGGACGGGGCCGTGGGGCGGGTGACCGCGCTGGCGTTCGCCGCGGACGGCCAGACGGTCATGGCGGGCGACCTGGAGGGGTACGTCCGCCGGTGGACCCTGGACGGAACTCCCGCGCCGGGGCGGGGGCCGTTCCGGGCGCACCCGACGGCCGTCCAGGCCGTCGCCGAATCGCCCGACGGGCGGACGCTGGCCACTGCGGCGCTGGGATGCGTCCGGCTCTGGCGTGAGGGCAGGACCGACGGTCCGGCGGAGGAGATTCCCGTCCCCGATTGTCTCGTGAGCGCCGTGGCGTTCAGCCCGGACGGCCGGTGGCTCGCCTGCGGCGGCGGCGGCCCCGTGCCGTCCCGACTGTGGCGGCTGGGCGATGGCAAGCCGCAGCCGGGCCCGGCCGTCGCCGACCACGGCGGCCGGTACGTGCGGGCCCTCGCCTTCTCCCCCGATGGGTCTGCCCTCGCCTCGCTGGACTCCGAGGGATGCGGAGCCGTTGATGATCTCTCCGGCGGCCGGCTCGGCGGGTGGTGCGTCCCGATGGTGAACTGCCTGCGCGGGTCGTTCGCGGCGGACGGCCGGCACTACGTGGCGGTGGCCGCTGACGGGGCCGCCCGGGTCGTCCGCCTCCGCGAGCGGTGGTCCGGTCCGTATGACGACACCGGGGCGATCGGCCCGGGGCCGCGGGGGGATCCGTGACCGACGACGACGGCGAGGTGCGGCGGGCACTGGAGCGGGCCGCGGCCGGCGACGCGGCCGGCTGGCGGGACGTCGTCGGCCGGCACCACGCCCGGCTGCGGCGGATGGTCGCGCTCCGCCTCGACCCCCGGCTGCGCGGCCGGGTGGACCCGTCGGACGTGCTACAGGAAGCGTATTTGGACGCCGCCAAACACCTGCCCGCCTACCTGGCCGACCCGCCGCTGCCGGTCTTCCTCTGGCTCCGCCAGCTCGCCGGCACGCGGCTGGCCAAGGCGCACCGCCACCACCTCGGCACCCGCGGCCGGGACGTGCGCCGCGAAGTCCCGGCCGGCGGCGTGCCGGAGGCGTCGTCCGCGGCGCTGGCCGACGGCCTGCTGGCCCGAGACGCCCGGCCGAGCGAGGCGGCGATGCGGGCCGAACTCCGCGCGCGACTCGAAGCGGCGCTGAACCGCCTCGCCCCGGCCGACCGCGAGATGTTGGCGCTGCGCCACTTCGAGCAGCTGACCAACGGCGAGGCGGCCCGCGTCCTGAACTTGACCGAGGCGGCGGCGAGCAAGCGGTACGTCCGCGCCCTGGACCGCGTCCGCGAGGTGCTGACCGGCCCGCCCGGTGGGTGGGGGTCCGAGCCATGACCGCGCCGCCGTCGGGCCGCGACCCGCTGGAAGAATTGGCCGAGGAGTTCCTGGCCCGCTACCGCCGGGGGGAGCGGCCGCCCCTGTCCGAGTACGCCGGCCGCCGCCCCGAGCTGGCCGACCGCATCCGCCAAGTGTTCCCGACGCTGATCCTCATGGAGCAGCTCGGCCCGCCGGCCGAGGCCGACGGGCCGCCCGTCCCCGACCGCTTGGGCGAGTACTGCATTGTCCGCGAGGTCGGGCGGGGCGGGATGGGCGTCGTGTACGAGGCGGTACAGGAGTCGCTCGGCCGCCGCGTGGCGCTGAAGGTGCTGACTGCGGACCGGGGCCGGGGACCGTTCCTGGAGCGGTTCTGGCGAGAGGCGCGGTCGGCGGCCCGGCTGCACCACACCAACATCGTACCGGTGTTCGGCGTCGGCCGGGACGGCGACACGCACTTCTACGTCATGCAGTACATCGAGGGAGTGAGTCTCGCGGAGATGGGCCGCGCCGCAACCACCGTGGACCGCGCCGCGACCCCGCGTCGCGGCTAACCAATCCACATGATGTGGCGCGGTGGGGGCTCCAGGCCGCGGAGGCGCTGCACCACGCGCACCAGCAGGGCGTGCTGCACCGCGACGTCAAGCCGTCCAACCTGCTCCTCGACTCGACGGACACCCTCTGGGTCACCGACTTCGGCCTGGCCAAGGCCGAGGGCAGCGACACCCTGACCGGCACCGGCGACCTGGTCGGCACGCTGCGGTACATGGCACCGGAGCGGTTCCGAGGCAAGGCCGACGCCCGGTCCGACGTCTACTCGCTCGGGGCGACGCTGTACGAGTTGCTCGCCCTGCGGCCGCCGTTCGACGACCCCGACCGGTTGCGGCTCATGGACCGGATCGTCCACGCCGACCCGGCCCCGCTGCGACAGGTCGCCCCGGCCGTGCCCCGCGACCTGGCGACGATCGTCCACAAGGCGATGGCCCGGGAGCCGGCCGACCGGTATGCCACGGCCCGGGACCTGGCCGACGACCTGGGCCGGTTCCTGGCCGACCGACCGATCCACGCTCGCCCTACCGGCCCGCTGGGGCTGGCGGTGCGGTGGGCGAAGCGGCACCCGGCCGTCGCCGGCCTGTCGGCGGCCGTGGTCGCGCTACTGGCGGTGGCCGCGGCCGGCGGCTGGTGGGCGGCCGGGCAGCTGCGGGATCAGGTGGAAGTTGTCTCGCAGGCCAAGCAGGAGACGACCGACCGGCTGTGGGACGCCCGGCTGGCCCAGGCCCGCGCCGGCCGGGCCAGCCGCCTACCCGGGCAGCGGTTCGCCAGCCTGGCCGCCCTGGCGGAGGCGGCGGCGATCCGACCGACCCGGGAACTCCGTAATGAGGCCGCCGCCTGCCTGGCCCTGGTGGACGTCCGCGAGGCCCGGCGGTGGGCGGAGGACCTGGAGACGGATCGGCTCGCGTACAGCACCGGCGTCACCTTCGACCCGGACCTGGGACACTACGCCTTCACCGACGTGGGCGGTGTGGTCCGCGTCCGGTCCGCCGCGGACGGCCGCGAGGTGGCCCGGCTGACGGCCGGCGCGGGCCCGGCGGACTACCTGCGGTTCAGCCCGGACGGCCGGTTCCTCGCCGCCCAGTCCACCGGCGGTGGCTGGCCGCTGCGGGTCTGGGACTGGCGGGCCGGCCGGGTCGTCCTCGACCTGCCGACGACGGCCGGCCAGGGGCTCTCCCTGGACTTCCATCCGGACGGGCGGTCGGTCGCCGTCGGTGCCGCCGCCGGCGTGGCCATCTACTCCCTGCCGGATGGAAAGTGGGACCGTACCATCACGCTCGACTTCGCCCCGGGGTGGCTGGCGTTCGAGCCGGAGCACGGCCGCGGGCTGGCCGTGTGCGCCCGGTCGAAAGCCCGGCTGGCGGCCGTGGACGCCGACTCCGGCCGAGTGCTCGCCGACTGGCGATCGCTGCCCGGCCCGCCGAACGCGGCGGCGTGGCAGCCCGGCGGCTCGCTGGTCGCGGCGAGCGGCTCCGACGGCGGCGTGTACACGTTCGACGCCGCCACCGGCGCGGCGCGGCAGCCGCTCGTCGGCCACCTGCTCGACGCTCGGGAGCTGGCGTTCAGTCCGGACGGCACCCTGCTCGTCTCCCGCGGGTGGGACGGCACCACCCGGTTCTGGGACCCGCACGGCGGTCGGGAGCTGCTGCGGGTCCGCGGGGCCAGCTTCCTCCAGTTCAGCCGGGACGGCGGGCGGCTCGCCTTCCGCGGGTACAACACGCGGGAGCTGGGCGTCTGGGAGGTCGCGACGCGGGCCGAGTGCCGGCTGCTGTACGGCCACCGCAACCCGCCGCCCCAGGGCCACGCCGGCCTGGCGTTCGCCCCGGGCGGCCGGCTGCTCGCTACCACCGGCGGGGACGGCGTGTGCCTGTGGGACACGCGGACCGGCCGGGTCGCGGCCCGCCTGGAGGTCGGCCCGGCGCGGGACGTGGCGTTCGACCCGGCCGGCCGATACCTGGTCGCGGCGTCCGACCGCGGGGTGCGCGTCTGGCCGGTCCGCCGCCGGGACGATCCCACCGGCGAGCGGTGGACCATCGGCCCGCCGTTGCCGACGCCGCTGCTCTACTGCACCCGACCGTTCCAGCTCGATGTCAGCCGGGACGGCGAGGCGGCCGTCGTCGTGGACCGGTTCAACCAGGTGATCGAGTTCGGCCCGACCAAGCCGCTCCGCCTGCCGGTTCACCTCCGGGGTCACGCGAACGTGTCGTTCGCGGCGATCAGCCCGGACGGCCGGTGGGTGGCGACGGGGACGTGGCGGGGCACGGAGGTCCGCGTCTGGGAGGCGGACACCGGTCGGCCGGTGACGACGCTCCCCGCCCGCGAGTCGGCCGGCGTGACGTTCACGCCCGACGGCGGCCGGCTGCTGG
Source organism: Gemmataceae bacterium (assembly GCA_036406755.1). Classification (GTDB taxonomy): domain Bacteria; phylum Planctomycetota; class Planctomycetia; order Gemmatales; family Gemmataceae; genus DASXAN01. The sequence continues at coordinate 1,007 of DASXAN010000461.1, read as the reverse complement.
TGCTGGAGTCCGAGGGGGTTTACCGGACGTACGGCGTGCCCGGGTGGGAGCCGGGCGCCGCCGGGCACGACCCGGAGGCCGGGTTCACCCGCGGCCTGCGGGCGGCAGTCCACCCGGACGGCCGACTGATGGCTCAGGCGTTCGACCGGGTCAACCTGCGGCTGGTGGACCTGGACTCGCGGGAGGAGGTCGCGGTACTGGCGGCGCCGGAGTCGCAGAACCTGGCGGCGTACCGGTTCAGCCCGGGCGGCCGCTTCCTGGCGGCGTCCACGGTCCGCGGCGTCGTGCAGCTGTGGGACTTGGCCCGCCTCCGCGGCCGGCTGGGGCCGATGGGCCTGGACTGGCCCGCCGCAATCGGCGCCCCGGCCGCGGCCGACGAGGGCGAGGGGCCGGCGATCCAGGTTGAGATCATCACGAACCAGCACCGCAGCGGGCGGTGAGCCCGGCCGAACTGGCCGTAACGGCCGATGCCGGTTTCGGCATAGGATGGCAGGATGCTCGTCTCCCGCATCCGTCCGTGGCAGGTGGTTGCCCTGGTGCTGGTGGCCCAGGTCGTCGCGCTTCGGGCCGAAGGCCGCCGCTGGTGGTGCGCCTGCGGCCAGCCGAACCTCTGGACCTCCGACGCCCACGGGCCGCACAACTCCCAGCACCTGTTCGACCCGTACAGCTTCTCCCACGTCAGCCACGGCGCGTTGCTCTGCGGGCTGACTTGGCTCGTCGCCCGGCCGGCCGGCATGAAGTGGCGGTTCTGCCTGGCCGTCGCCGCCGAGGTGGCGTGGGAAGCGATCGAGAACAGCAACGTCGTCATCGACCGGTTTCGCGCGGGGGCGGTCGCCGCCGGCTACCGCGGGGACTCGATCGCCAACTCAGTCGGCGACGTCCTCGCCTGTATGGTCGGTTTCGCGGCGGCCCGCCGGCTCGGGCTCTGGTGGTCGGTCGCGCTGGTCGGGGTGATCGAAGTCGGCCTGTACTTCTGGATCGGGGACAACCTGTTCCTCGATGCATGG
>DASXAN010000460.1:0-1732 GCA_036406755.1 Gemmataceae bacterium | reverse complement strand
TGCTGCTCCACGGCATCGAGGCGATGATGCTCACCGGCAAGCCGTCCTGGCCGGTCGAACGGACGCTCTTGACGAGCGGTATCCTCGACGCCCTGTTGCAATCCCGCGCCCGCGGCGGGGTGCGGATTCCGACGCCGTACCTCAACGTGTCGTACCAGCCGACGTGGCGGTGGACCGAGCCGCCGCCGCCGCCCCCGGGGCGGCCCTGGAGTGAGCAGTGACGCTCGCCCATGTCCCGATCGGTCAGCGGACGGCCGGGATGCGCAGCAGCGTGAACGGGTAGATGGTGGTGGCGTAGATCGTCCCGTCCCGGGCGATGATCAGCGCCATTACCACGTGCAGCGGCGTGACGGTGCCGTCCGGGAGGGTGTGGAACCCGTGTCGCGGCCGTAGCGACCCGTCCGGGTTCTTCGCCTGCGGGCCCGTGAAGTCGAAGAAGTCCGGGTTCTTGACCGCGATCACTCCGAGGTCCTCCATCCGCCCCGCCGCGGGGTCGAACCGTACCAGGTGGTGCAGGTAGCCGGTGCCGAATCCGGTGGCGTTATCGACCCGCACCGCGGAGTACACCCGGCCGTCCGGCCCGATCGCGATCGAGCCGCGCGAGTCCGGGTTCTTTCCCTCGACGCGGTTGCCGAGCGACGCCGCGGGGACCGGGCGGCCGGCATCGCCGCCGAGGTCCACGCGGAACAGTCGCAGGTCGTTGAGCAGTTGCAGGTAGGCGGTCCGACCGTCGGCCGCGAGCCGCCAGTCGGGGTGGACTGCCTTCGGCCCGACCACCTCCCGGAACGGCTTTCCGTCCGTCAGCAGATCGTCCACCGTCACCGCGTCGGAAGCCGGGTCGTACCTGGCCACCCGGTAGTCGTGGGTGATCGCCGTGGCCCGCCCCCGCCCGTCGATGAGCGTGTTCGGCTGGTTGCGGAGCACCGGCCCCAGGTCACGGTATCCCTTCCCCGGGCGCTTCGTGTCGAAGAGCATCCAGTGCTGGTGTTCGCAGGTGATGACGTAGATCAGCCCGCGCCCTTCGTCGGCGGCGACGTCGATGACGCCTTCCCCCTCCCGCGCGTCGGCGGGCAGCCGGCGGTCGCCCAGCGGCAGCGGCATCCCGAGGTTCGCGGCTGAGCCGGTCGCCGGATCATAAGTGAGGACGTAGCCGCCGCGGTAGGTGGCGACCTTGCCCGACGCCTTCTCCGCGGCGGTCGGATACCCCTGCTTGGTCCCGAAGTAAATCATCCCGGACGGGCCGACGAAGTTGCGGGTGTGGACCTTCGATTGGGCGGCATACCCGGTCCGGTCCAGTGGAAGGCCGAGGACTTTGTGAGTGTTCACCACGACGCGCATGCGCTCAGCCTTCGGGTCGAACTCGACCAGGTACGAATTGCGGCCGTAGGCGGCGGTGCCGATGTAGATTCGGCCGTCCTTGCCCTCGCAGAGGGAGAAGTACCCGGACTCCTCGGTCGTGGCCTCGGGCGGGACGTGATAGGCCGTCGCCCAGACGTACTTGACGGCGGCGGGCGGCGGCCGGGGCGGGGCGGGTTGTCCGGCGAGCCCCAGCCCGCAGGCCAAGAGCAGGGCGACCGAAGCGGTGGCGTGGGGTGTCACACCGATTCCCTCCGGGTCAGACCACGCGGTTTTGCGGCCGGCCTTCCAAGAAGGCGATCACGTTATCGACCGCACCCGCATTCAACAGATCGATCCCTTCGGGCGTCTGGTCGGCGTTGTGCGGCGTCAGGAC
>DASXAN010000459.1:0-6395 GCA_036406755.1 Gemmataceae bacterium | reverse complement strand
CGATCACCTTGTCCAGCCGCGTGGCCGGCTTGCCGGGCTGAGTGCCGTCCTCGGGGTGGTCGTCGCTGGTGTCGGCGACGCTGGGCGAGGTGTCGAGCAGGACCAGCACCCGGGCCCGCTTTTCGGACCGCTCCCACGTTTGCATCGCCGGCAGCAGGAAGACGCCGGCGAGGATCAGGTAGACGGCGACGCGGAGGGAACCGAGCAGAACCGCCCACGGCCAAGCGATCGACCGGCAGTCGCGGCGGTACTGCCAGACGACGTAGACCAGGCCGAGCGCCAGGACGGGGATGAGGATCGCCAGCCACAGGTACGGGCTGACCTCCTTGCCGCCGAACTGGAGCGATTCGGTCAGGCGGCGGAGGACGAATTCCGTCTGCGACTGCGGGGCAGTGTCATTCATATGGCAATCAACCAATGTTACACAAAACCGCCGAAGCCCACCCGCGGCGGCGGGTGGGTCGGAGTCAACTCACGGTCCGCGTCCCCAGGTTCACCGCCGTGCTCGCCTCGTTGCCGGACAGGTGGTAGCTCAGCCGCACGGCCATCGCCTGCTCGGCCACCAGCACCAGCAGGATGAACAGGTACAGCCACGGCGACTCGGACAGGTCGCTCCGCTTCTCCTTGAGCAGGTCGGCCAGCCCGGACCCCGGCGAGTGCAGTTGCGCACCCGGGGCAGCCGCCTCGATGTCGTCCCGCGTCGCCCGCCGCAGGTCGCCCTCGGCGGCGGTGTCCACGTTGAACGCCACCGCCTGCGACTCGGCCCGGCCGGCGGACTTGGCGTCGCCGCCCGCCGCCTGCGGGGTGAACTCGAACCGGTACACGCCCGGCCGGCGGCCCTCGTTGAACACGAAGTTCAGCCGCTGGCCCTGGACGCCGCCGACCTGCTCCCGCAGGTCCTGGTCGCCCTTGGCCGGCTTGTCGCCGGGGGCCTCGCCGCCCGGCTCGGGGACGTAGAACCGCCGCATCCGGCTGGTGAACCGGGCCGCGTCCAGGTTCAGCTCGAGCGGCGAGCCGACCACCCGATTCACGTCAGTCCCGGCCCCGGCCAGGTACTTCTGCACCTCCAGCATCAGCATCACCCAGTACGGCCGGGCCGGGCCGTTCGGGAAGTCGTTCCAGGCGCTGCCGGCCGTGGTCACGTACGCCAGCACCGCCCCCTTGCCGTACTTGCGGGCGACCAGCAGCGGGTCGCCGAACCGGACCGACTCGACCAGCCGCTGGAACCCGCCGAGCAACTCCGAGCGGGCCGGCTGCTGCCAGAACGCCCGCAGGTCCGGTTTGGTCGGGTCCTTCGGGTCGGCCGTGTCGTTGAGCATGGCCTCGACGGCGTTGGCCAGCTGGTAGAGTTGCTTGCCGTTGGCCAGCACGTCCATGACCTTCCGCCGGTGCTCCTTGAGCAGCTTGGCGTACGGCCCGCCCTTCTCGTCGTCGGTCGGCAATTGGTTCAACAGCCGCTGGGCCTCCTCCTTGTAGTCGTCCATCGACCGGTAGTTGGGCAGGGTGAGCAGCTCGTCCACCGTGCCGGGGGCCGGGTTGAAGCGGGCCCGGTTGACCGGAAAGTAGCGGTCCACGAGCAGGAACCGCAGGTAGGTGTTCGACTCCCGCGTCTTGTCCTCGCGGTACAGGCGGTCGAGGATCGGGTGGTCACCGCGGGCGAACAACTTCGCCGGCATCTGCGGGTCGAACGTCTGCTCGAACTTCTGCTGGTCGGTCAGCGGGTCGGTCGGCCGGGCGAGCGGGACCGGGAAGGGGCCCCGCCCGTCGGCGTAGAGCTGCGAGTTGTAGAAGTCGGCGTTGACCGACTCGCCGAGGAAGAAGGCGACGCCGCCGCCGCTCTTGACGTACGCCTCCAGGTTGGCCTTCGCCTTGTCGCTCAGCCGGGGGACGTTGAACAGGTAGATGGCCGGGTACTGGTCGAGGTTCGGCTGTTCGAGTTCCTGCACGCCCCGCTGGACGACGTCGAACCCACCGGCGGCGTCCAGGAACAGCTTGCGGAGGTAGAACGAGTCGGCCGCGTCGGCCTTCTCCCGGCTGCCGGCCGGGTCGCCCTCGACGAACAGCAGCGGCACCTTCTCCCGCACCTCGACGACGGCGTAGCGGGTGTTGTCGACGGCCAGCCCGGCGTCCTCCGCCTCCAGGTTGGCGGTCACCTGGTTGAAGCCGGTCTGCTCGAACCGGGGGACGGTGAAGGTCTTCCGCGTGACACCGGGCGGGATGCTGACGATCGTGTTCGACGCCTCCTCGTTCACCTGGCCGTTGACCTTGATGACGACGCGGACGTTCTTCCGCTCGGCCGGGGTGTAGTTGGCGACAGTGACGGCGAAGTCGACGGGGGTGAACCGGGCGGCGACGCGGGTTTCCGGCTGGAGGTCGAGGAAGCCGGTGTTGCCGTGGTCCACCGCGGCCCGCTGGGTCGGGTTGCGGGGCGGGTCCGCCACGTCGAGCAGGTGGACCGCCGCCCCGCCCTGGCCCTTGACCTGGGTCAGCGCCGCGATCTCCTGCTGCACCGCGTCGGCCGGGCCGCCCGCCCAGTCGCGGGCGCGGAAGTCGCTGACGACGTGCAGCACGTGCCGGGCGGTCGGGTTCTGCTCGAAGATCTCCTTCGCCTTCTTGACGCCGGCGACCAGGTCCACGTGCAACGCGGACGGCTTGAGTTCGCCGAGGTGGGCGGCGAGTTCCTGGATCGAGTCCTCGTTGATCCGCTCGACCGGGAAGGGCGCGTCGAGCGCCGACAGGCGGACGAGGGTGAGCGCCTGCGGGGTGCGGGCCTGGGCGGCGCCGCGGGCGATCTCGTCGATGATCGCCGCCTTGGCCGTCTCGAACGTGTTCTTGGCGACGCCCTCCTGCCGCCAGGTGTCGCCCATGCTCGGGGTGTCGTCGAGGACGACGACGTGCAGCGTGTTCTGCGGCCGGGTGAAGGCCAGGGCGTCCCACAGGAACCGGGCCAGGAGCAGGCCGACGAGCAGCACCAGCATGATCCGCAGCAGCAGGAGGATGAGCTGCTCGATGATGAGCCGGCGGCGGTTCTTCTTCTGCGACTTGAGCAGGAACTCCATCGCCGCCCAGCGGACGCGGCGGTATCGCAGGCGGTTGATGAGGTGGATGATGATGGGGGAGCTGACCAATGCCGCCCCGGCGACCATCGTGTACGGGTTGAGGAACAGTTGCAGCATCGGGGAAGAATCTCAGACGATCAGATCAATCACCTGTTAAGCCCACCCGCGGCGGCGGGTGGGTTGCCTTTCCCACCCGCCGCCGCGGGTGGGCTTGGGCGTTTACCCCTGCGCTTGGACCCGCCCGCCGCCCTTCAGCGCCGCCAGGCGGAAGTTCAGGAACTTCGACAGCACCGCGTCCAGGTAGTCGCCGGTGCGGACCAGCGTGTAGTCGATGCCGCGGCGCGAGCAGCCGCGGCGGACCTCGGTCAGGTACTCTTCGAGCGCCTCCAGGTATCCGTCCCGCAGGGCCCGCGGGTCGCACAGGAGGTTGGGCAGCTCCTCCATCCCCTCGAACCGCGTCGTGCCGGCGAACGGGAAGGTCACCTCGTCGTCGTCGAGCACGTGGAACACGAGCACGTCGTGCCGGCGGTGCTTGAGCATCTCCAGCCCGCGGAAGAACGGCTCCCGGTCGGCCAGCAGGTCCGAGACGATGACGATCAGCCCCTTGTTCGGCGTGCTCTCGGCCACCCGCCGCATGATCTTTTCCAGGTCGGTCTTCTCCTGCGGCTTCGAGACGTGCATGGCCCGCACCAGGGCGTCGATGTGCGTCTGGGCGGCCCGCGGCGGCACGACCTGTCGCACGTCCGAGTCGAACGAGATCAGGCCGACGGAGTCCTGCTGGCGCAACAGCAGGTAGCCGAGGCAGGCGGCGGCGGTGCAGCCGTACTCGTACTTGTTCAGCGGGCCGCGGCCGTACCGCATCGACTCGCTCACGTCCACGACCAGGGTGGACCGCAGGTTGGTTTCGGCCTCGTACTGCTTGACGTAGAACTTGTCGGTCTTGGACCACACCTTCCAGTCGAGGTGGCGGAGGTCGTCGCCCTTGGAGTACTCGCGGTGCTGGACGAATTCGACGGAGTGGCCGAAGAACGGGCTCTTGTGCATGCCCGTGATGAACCCCTCGACCACCTGCTGGGCGCGGAGGTCGAGCCGACCGATGCGGGCGATGACGGCCGGGTCGAGGAACCGGCGGGGGTTATCCAGGTCGCGTTTGGTGTCGGGCACGGTGCAATCTCATTGAGTTCGGTTAGCCGCGACGCGGAGTCTGCGGAGCGGAGCGCTCGCAAGCGCTGGCGCGCTCCGCTCCGCGGACTCCGCGTCGCGGCTAACCGATCGGTCAGGAGGCAAAGATCTTCTTGAACCGCTCGTCCTTGGTCAGCTCGCCGTCCCGGCTGGGCGTCTCCTTCACCAGCCGGTCGATGACCGTGTCCGTCGTCACCCCCTCGCTGGCGGCCGTGAAGTTCGTCAACAGGCGGTGCCGCAGCACCGGCAGGGCCAGGGCCTGGATGTCCTCCGTCTGCACGTGCGCCCGGCCGTAGAGCAGCGCCCGCGCCTTGCCGCCCAGAATCAGGTACTGCACGGCCCGCGGCCCGGCCCCCCACGACAGCCACTCGCGGACGAACTTCGGCACCCCGGCCTCGCCCACCCGCGTCTGCCGCACCAGGGCCAGCGTGTACTGGATGACGTGGTCCGTCACCGGCACCTTCCGCACCACCCGCTGCAACTCCAGGATCTGGTCCCCGCTCAGGACCGGGTTGATCTCCTCGGTCAGCAGCGCCGTCGTCCGCCGGGCGATCTCGAACTCCTCGGTGAAGTTCGGGTACTTGACGAACACCTTGAACATGAACCGGTCCTGCTGCGCCTCGGGCAGGGGGTAGGTGCCCTCCTGCTCGATCGGGTTCTGCGTCGCCAGCACGAAGAACGGGTCGGCCAGCTTGTGCCGCACCCGGCCGACGGTCACCTGCCGCTCCTGCATGGCCTCCAGCAGTGCCGCCTGCGTCTTGGGCGGAGTGCGGTTGATCTCGTCTGCCAGGATGACGTTGGCGAACAGCGGCCCCTGGAGGAACTTGAACTCCCGCTGCCCGGTGGAGCGGTTCTCCTCGAGGATTTCCGTGCCGGTGATGTCGGCCGGCATCAGGTCCGGGGTGAACTGGATGCGGCTGAAGTCCAGCGACAGGCACTTCGCCAGGGTCGAGATCATCAGCGTCTTGGCCAGGCCGGGGACGCCCTCGAGGATGCAGTGGCCGCGGCTGAACAGCGCGATTAGCAACTCCTCGATCACCTGGTCCTGGCCGACGATCACCCGGCTCAGTTGCCGCCTGATGTCGTTGAACCCGTCGCGGAGCTTGCGGACGGCCTCCAGGTCGTCGTGGGCCAGTTCGCCGGCGGGGGCGGTCGTCGCTTGGTCGGTCATGGGTGGGTGCTCGGTGGGAGAAAACAGTTTAGCGGGGAGCCGGAGGCGACCGCGCGGTCGCCTCCGGCTCCCCGCTCAACGGCCTCGGTTATCGCTGGTAAATGGGCAGGTTCCCGTTGTCCAGTTGCAGGATCGTCAAGTAGGTCGCGGTCGTGAACACCGGGCCGATGTACCCGCCGCTCCACGACCCGTCCCGGTTCTGCGTCGAGACGATGTGGTCGAACATCGCCGCCTTGTACTTCGTCCAGGTCAGCTGGTCGTCCTTGGACGACTTCGGGAACAGCTTGGCGTACCCGTCGTCGCCGAGGATGTACATCGCCTGGGCGTAATAGTAGTGCATGTACTCGTCGTGGCCGACCCGGCCGCGGCCGATCGGAATGGTCGTCCGGCAATACTCGATCCACTTCTTGGCCAGGTCGGAGTGGTACTCGCCGGCCGAGAAGGCACAGGCGATGGCGGCCGCGGTCAGGGGCGGCCGCTCGCCGCCGGCCGCCGCCCCGCCGTGGGCCAGGCTGTAGATCACCCCGCCCCGCGGCGTGGTCGAGTCCTTCAGGTACTTGGTCGCCTTGTCGATGATCGACTTGGGCACGACGATGCCGGCGTTGCGGGCCGCCCGCAGCCCCTGGAGCTGGGTGATCGTCACCGACCCCTCGTCGAAGTTGCCGCCGTCGGCCGCCGACACGTACCCCCACCCGCCGCGGTCGGTCTGGGCCTTGCCGGTGAACTCGGCCCCCTTGGTCAGGATGCGTTCGAGCTTCTTGCGGCGGTCGCCGTCCTCCTCCTCGCCGTAGACGCTGGCCAGGAAGAGCATGCCGAACCCGTGGCCGTACATGTACCGGGCGGCCTCGGTCGGGTTATTCGGGTTGCCGATCAGGCCGTTGTTCTGGGCCCGGTCCATGAGCCAGTCGGCCGCCCGGCGGAGGTTGTCCGCGTACTTGCCCTCGCGGAGCGTCGAGCCTTCCATGAGCATCGACATGCCGCCG
>DASXAN010000458.1:0-2329 GCA_036406755.1 Gemmataceae bacterium | reverse complement strand
TCGAGCTGTTGCCGACGCTGAGACTCTGCGTGGTGCTCGACAGAGAAATGGCGCCGAGCGTGAATGCGGCACCGGCCGTGTTCATGTTGAGGCCGATGTTGCCGCTCGGCGTGGCCGTCAGGTTGAACCCCGCCACGTCGCCGGCGGTGCCGTTTGATGCGCTGGGCAGCCCCATGGCGCCCGGCCAGGTGCCCGTGACACCACCCGTCCAGTTGGTCGTCGTGAGCCAGGCGGTGGCCGTGCCGCCGGCGCCGGTGCCGGTCCAGGTGTAGGTGGTCTGGGCCGCGGCCGGGCAGACCGCGGCCCCGAACGTCACCACGACAAGGGCACCGGCCAGCGAACGGAGGGTCGGGGGCATCAGCGGTTTTCTCTCGCGAAATGCCCCCGGCCAAGCTCGGACGGAGCTTGGCCGGGGGCGGGTCGGCAGTTCGGTTCGGTCGTCGCGCTCAACTGCTCGTCAGGTCCGCGTCGTACGGCTTGGGGTGGTCGGGGTCGTAGTCGAGGATGAAGGTCGAGTCCCGGTGGTAGCGGGCCGGCAGCGTTTCCGTCCGCTCCTCCACCCACGCGCCGGGCACGTCCGGGCTCTGGATCCGCCGGGCGGCCGCCGACGGCACGGAGAACTCGACGCGGTACTTCCCCTTCGTCGGCCCCTGCCCGTCCGGCACGGCGTAGGCCCCGTCCTTCACCGGGGCCAGGACGTTGATGCCGCCCGGCTCCAGGGCGATGAACCGGACGTTCGCCGCCGCCACCGGCTTGCCGTCTAGGGTGATCTTGCCGGCGATGCCGCCGCGCTTGGGCGGCCGGGCCGCGCCGTCGCACCCGACGGCCAGGGCCAGGACGGCGGCCAGGATCGCATAGACCCAGGTCGGGGAGTGCATCAGTAGTCCCCCACCAGGTCGCCGGCGGCCATGCTGCTCAGGGCCACCCAGGTCGCCGGGGCGATGTCGTCGCGGACGAAGCGGATGCTGCCGTCGCACAGCGACACGTTGACCCCGCCCGAGTGCCGGCTCCGCGCCCCCGTGTAGCCGTCCACCTGGTTCGTCAGGGTCATCCCGATACTCAGCGGGTCGCACGGGTACAGGAGGTTGGCCGGGTCGCAGAAGCAGTAGTCGCCGCGGCGGTCGTTCGGCTGCAACCGGGTGGAAAACTGGCCGGAGAAGGAGTCGTCGTTCCAGATGCGGCCGCGGCGGTCGTACACGGCCCCGTTGAAATAAATGATCCACGGGGACTGGAGCACCTCCGACATGCACAGCGTGTTGCTCGTGCCGTCGGCGAGGTCGGTCAGCTTGGCCGTGACGTTGATGAAGAACGGCGCCCGGCCGTTCGTGTCGCCCAGGTTGTACGGGGCGACGCCGTTGAGAGGACCGCCCTGCTGGCGGTACGTCCAGCTGCCCCAGTTGACGGCGTAGTTCGACTTCCGGTCGCCCGCCGACGGGTGCCCGGTGGGCTGGCCCTCGTCGGACGGGCAGTCGAAAATGGGGAACCTGTATTTGATGACCGATTCGTTCGTGCTGCTCTGGAACGTCTGATCGAGTCGGTGGGCCGCCGCGACCGCGCCCTGCTCGATGTACGGCATCAGGTAGGCGATGAACGCGGTACGGGCGGGGTTATTGTCATTGCCCGCGTAGGCCCAGTTGGGGTTGCTGGTGTTCCGCCCGCGGGCCCCCATTGGCAGGTGCAGCGTGGCGTCGTGGTAGTTGTGCATGGCCAGGGTCAACTGCTTCAGGTTGTTCTGGCACTTGACCCGGGCGGCCGCTTCGCGGACCTTTTGCACCGCGGGCAGGAGCAGGCCGATCAGGACGGCGATGATGGCGATCACGACGAGTAGTTCGATCAGGGTGAACGCCCGGCGGCGAACGGGTCGGCGAGTCATGACCAATTCCCCCTTAGATGGGTCGTGGTCCGGTGGCGGGTCATGGGATATGAGCACACCCGCCGGTCGTGACCGAACACGCGGCCAGCAGATTTCGGCAAGAGTCCGCCTGAATCCGCTCCCGCGGGCGGGTACAATCGATGAAACATGACGAGCCGTCGGGAGATGGGGCGATGGAGACGGACGAATTCCGACGCCTCCTAGACCGCGTTCGGCAGAACGATGAGGCGGCCGCGGCCGAGCTGGTCGCGCACTACGAGCCGGAAATCCGCACAATGGTCCGGGCCTGGCTCCGGCCGTGGGAGATCCGCCTGCGGAAGGTGTTTGACTCGAACGACATCTGCCAGTCGGTGCTCGCCTGGTTCTTCCTCAAGGACGCGGCCAAGAAGTACGACCTGGCCGCCCCGGACAACCTCCGCCGGCTGTTCATGGTCATGGTCCGAAATCGCGTCTTCT
>DASXAN010000457.1:0-1671 GCA_036406755.1 Gemmataceae bacterium | reverse complement strand
GATGGCAGCCATTGCTTCGTGACCGTGGGGGTCGTCCGGAAGGACCGTGGTGTCGGCGTGCCGTCGGATGCCCATGCGCGTCGATCTGCCCGAAACCTGGGGCCACCGGACCGCGATTCGGAAGGAGAATGGTCATGACGTGGGGTCGAACGCTGGCGGGCGGGGGCTTTGCCGCCGCTCTGGTCCTCGCCGCCGGATGGACGTCGCAGCCGGTCGCGGGACAGGCACCGGGTACGACGGCCGTCGAACGGCCGCGCGACAACGCGAGCTTCGGACAGCCGGCCGCTGAAACTTCACCCCCGGCCGCATCGCTACCGGCCGATCCGAGCGATCCGACGAGGCGCTTTCACTCGGCCGGGTCCGACTGGGCGAACCACGGCGACGGTCAGATCGCCCAACTCGCCCGGCAGTATTCGAAAGCGGCGAAGGCGGACGAGAAGGCGGACATCCGCAAGAAGCTGTCAGAAGCGCTCGGCCGGCAATTCGACGACTTGGCCGGGCGGCAGCAGAAGGAGCTCGAAGCCCTCGAGAGGCGGGTGGCCGACCTGCGGGCGCTGCTGAAGAGGCGGCACGACGCCCGGGATCAGATCATCGACCGGCGGCTGGACCAGGTCCTCCGGGAGGCCGAGGGCCTCGGCTGGGGGACCCACTCGGCCGACCCGCGGGCGTCGTATTTCCCGCCGTCAGCCAAGCCCGCGCCCCAACGCCGGTGACGACCGGGCGGGCAGGGCGGTCTTCCCTTGGGCTTTGAGGAGGTGTGAGATGTTCGCCAAAGTCGGCGGGCGGGTCATCGCCGTCAGCGGCGTGGTCGCCGCGGGCTGGATCGCCCTGGCGCCGGCGCCCGACCCGCCGGACGTCACGGCCGGTATTCCGCGCCACGCCAACGTGCAGCCGATCCGGGTACGGATCATGGCCAAGACGATCGTCGCCCGCGAGCTGCTCGCCGGCCGGCTGTCCCTGTCCGAAGCCGCCGCGGTGTTCGGCTGGCTGGACCGGCAGCCGCCGGCCCTAGCCGCCAGGGACGACGACCCCTGCCGGGCGGTCGCCGCCTGGGCGGAGTCGTTGGCCGGCGACGGGCCGGCCGAAATCCGACGGTCGGCCGGGCCGCCGCCGCCGGTGAACGAAACCGCCTGCCGGGAACTCATGAACCGGGCCGCCGCGGCGGTCTCCCGGGATCGGGGCCTCACGGCCGAGCAGGCGGCGGTTTCCGACCTGCGGCTGGTGCGGCCGGCGGGGTTGGAGTAGGGCGGACCGGGCCGTGGGGTGGCGAACGGCTACCGAATGGGAGCGGCGAGCCTTCCCGCTCCGCGGCTCGACCTACCCTACTCCCCGTGACGTTTGCCGCGACCCCAGCTTGCCCTGCGGCGTCCACGCGCTCCCGCTGCGATGCCGCCGGCAAGTCCGGCCGACGCGGCGGCTAGGCACTGGGAACTCCGACGGATGAAGCTCGCGCCGCGCCTTGCGACCGAGTTGTCCGAAGTCGCTGACCTGACGATCTCGCAAACAACAATTCCGACTCGCACGTGGCAGATTCTCACCCCGAGCCGTGTGTATGTAGTTGAAGGCGCCGTCGGCCGGTCATGCTTCCGCCTGCGCGTTTGAAAAAGAGGCCATGCAATGAAGCTCGTCGCCGGCCGCCGGGCGTTCACGCTGATCGAACTGCTGGTGGTG
>DASXAN010000456.1:0-1740 GCA_036406755.1 Gemmataceae bacterium | reverse complement strand
GACGCCGGCCCGCTGGTGCGGAGTGTCGGCCGCTTGTCCGCCGTGCCGTGGCAGTCGATGCACTGGATCTCGCACGCCGCCCGCACCTCCTGCTGCAACCGGGTGTTGCCGTGCATGTCCTGCACGAAGTGGCAGTCCACGCAGTGCATCCCCTTTTCCATGTGGATGTCGAGGTAGTGGACCGGCACGCCCTTGTACTGCTCGGCGAACCGCTTCTCGACGGCGAGCAGGTCGGCAGCGTCCTGGTACCGCCGCTTGTGTAGTTCCTTCGCCAGCTCCGGGGCGGCGACGGCCGCTTGCAGCTTCGCCGGCGTCACGTCCGGGACGACGTTGCCCTGGCGGTCGAGCAACCGCCCCTGACGGTCATGGCGGAAGACGGCCCGGAACACCCACCCGTGGCTGTGGAAGTCGGCGAACTGCGTCTTGGACATCTGGTCGTTGAGCGTGACGACGTTGGCCAGGAACTCCGGGTCGGACCAGTTGCCGCGGGCGGCGATCTCGTCCGGGTTGCTCATCAGCGAGTTGATGACCTGTTCCGACGAGAGTTTCTTGCCGCGGGCCGGGTACATGAGCCGGCCCTCCGTCTCCTCGTCCCACCACATGTACCCGAGGTAGCTGTTCATGACGTTGGTGCCGGGGTGGACGTGGCAGACCATGCACTGGCTGGTCGGGATGCCGGTGCGGAAGCGGTGCTCGATCGGGTGGCCGGGCTCGTCCTTGGGGATGGTCGGGTCCGGGTTGTTGCCGGCCGTGCCGCGGTGGCCATACTTCGCATACGGCCCGGCGTGGACCGGCGAGCGGTCGTTGGCGTAGACGACGTGACAGGCGGTGCAGCCGCTGGAGCGGTAGTCGCCGGGGTGGTCGTTGGTGCCGAGGAAGTTCAGCGTCGGGTCGAAGAGGCGGGTCTTGTTCAGGCTGACGAGAACGGGGTCGGTGCGGTTCTCGGTGCCCAGGCCGCGGGTCGAGAGGCGTGCCCGCGGCCGGCCGGACTCCTCCTCCCGCTCGGGGATGCCGGTCTCGGCCTGGAACCGCCCGCCCTGCTCGAAGATTCGCAGCACGTTGCCCGGCTGGCTGATCTCGAACCGCGGCAGCGGGTCGAGGTACGGCACCACACCCTTCTTCGCCATCTCCCATTCGGTCGGCGGCGGCACGGTCTGGAGCCGCAGCGGCGCGCCGGTCATCGAGTACAGCTCGCCATGGCGGGCGTGTTTGTACGGCACCGACCCGTTGTTGTAGAGGGCGGCGCCCCAGAGCATGCAGCCGTGGGTCATCATTGACTTGCGGTTCTGCTCGACCTCGCTCGGGTGGCAGCCGGCCGTGCCGCAGGAGATGTGGTTCACGCGGAGGTCGCCGGGGTTGACGAACCGGACGAACTCGGGCGACTCGTGGTTGAGCAGACTGTACGACCGGACCGGGTTGGCGGCGGTCGGCCAGAACTGTGGGTAGCGGGGCGCGACGTGGGCCCTGGCCTTGTCGGTCGTGTCGGCACAGCCGCCGTGGCAGTCGGTGCAGCCGAGGCGGACGGTGTCCTTGAAGTGCGGGTCACGGGCGCCCTGGTGGCAGGTCAGGCAGCCGGCGCTCTTGCGGGCGGCGGCGTCGGCCGACTGGCCGAGCAGGTCCACGCCGGCCAGCTCCGGCGGCAGCGGGAACGGGGCGTCCGGGGCGGTCTCGTAATTGGGCCGCGGTCGGGCACCCCTCACCCCCGGCCCCTCTCCCGCGGGGTACCCGCTTGCGGGTCGC
>DASXAN010000455.1:0-6154 GCA_036406755.1 Gemmataceae bacterium | reverse complement strand
GCCAGCAGCCTTTCAACGGCACGGCCCCGACCTCTGGACCGGTACACGGAGAGAGTTTCAGATCTACCCCTCACCTCGTTCCAGTTCGGCAACCAAAGCGTCCTGTCATTGACGGCCCGCGCCGGCCGCGGCTCCGCGAATGTCGATCTCACTGCCGTCGTGGCGCCGTCGTCCCGGTTCCGCCGCCGGCCTTTTCTGGGGACGGCCATCTGATTACACACGGCCGGGCGGGAAATCTGACAGGCGGATTCCGCAACCTGCCGAAGGGGCGTGCTCGCGGAGGGTTTCGTTCTGGTGGTGCGTGGCGGCCGTATCGCTGACGCCGCCGGCGGCGAAGTGGTCGTGACCCAGCAAATCAAGCGCCCGGCCATCGCACCCCGCCTTCGGCCGGCGGCGCGCATCCCGGTTGTGCCCCCGGGCGACGGTCTTTCACTGGCCGATGGCCGGGCATCACGCCGGTCAGGCGCGGAACAGGGGCAGCGGCTCGGACTCGGCGCCGAGGGCCGCCGCGGCGGGCAGGCCGAGCCACCCCCCCAGCACCGCCGCGTACACCTGGCGGAAGTCCAGCCCCACCCGCAGGTCGCCGTGCCTGGGGTCTGGGTCGAGCAGCTTCGGCGTCGCGCCGATGATGCCCGGCTGCACGCACGGTCCGGCCAGGAACACCGGCCCCGCCGTGCCGTGGTCGGTGCCCGCCGAGCCGTTCTCCTGGATCGTCCGGCCGAATTCGCTAAAGCACAGGACCGTCACCCGCTCGGCCAGCTTCGCCGCCGCCAGGTCGTCGAGGAACGCCTTCAGCGCCCCGGACAGCTCGCGCAACAGCGCCGCGTGCGGGCCGAGTTGGGCCGCGTGGGTGTCGTAGCCGGGCTGGCGGGCGTAGTAGACGCGCGTGCCGATGCCGCCCTTGATGAGCCGGGCCATCAGCTCCATCTGCCTGCCCAACTCGGTCGCCGGGTAGCGGGCGTCCCGGTCCGCCGCCCGGACCACCCCGGCCATGCGGTCGGCGGTGGCGTAGCCGTCCAGGGCGCTGCGGCGCACGAACGCCAGCAGGTCGTCCTTCGGCTCCGCGCCGACCCCCGCCGGGGCCGCCTTCGCCTCGGGGGCCAGGACGAAGTCCTCCGGCCGCGTCAGGCCGGATGCGACCGAGCGCCGGCCGCGCAGGGCGACCGGCAGCTGGCCGCCGCCGACGAACACGGCGGCCGGGACGCCGCCGGCCGGCGGGCGGTCGCCGTCCAGGCCGCGGCCGATCCAGCCCAGGCCGTTACGGTCCTCGGGGTCGAAGCGCGCCGTGTGCCAGACGGCCATGCTCTCGAAGTGCGAGCGGCTGGGGTTCGGATACCCGACGGCTTGCAGGATCGCCAGCCGCCCGTCCTCCAGCAGTTTGCCGGCGTCGCCCATGGCGGGGTTCAGGCCGACGCCGTCGTTGACCTTGACCAACTGCTCCTTGGGCAGCCGCAGCACGCGGCGGCACCTGGCGTAGCCCTCGTCGGCGAACGGGACGACGGTGTTGACGCCGTCGTTGCCGCCGTCGAGTTGGATCACGACGAGGGTGCGGCCGTCCTTGTCCGGCGCGGCGGCGCGGGCCGTGCGGGCCAGAAACGCGGGGACCACAGGGGCCAGGGCGACCAGCGAGGCGCGCTTCAGGAAATCGCGGCGGGAATGCATGGGACTCTCCTTGGAGGGCGGCCGCCCCGGGGGCGGCCGGGGCCGATCGATTACGCGAGCTGCGCCTCGGGCGAAGCCAGGATGAGCACGACGGCGTGGCGGGCCGTCTCGGCGGTGAGCCCCGCCCCCGCGCCGAGGGTGGCCGCGACGCGGTCGGCCGGCCGGGCGCCCGTCAGGAGCAGGTCGCCGCAGAAGGCGATGAAGTCGGCCAGGTCGGCGCCGCGGCCGTGGCGGCGGGCCCAGCCGAGGGCGTCGAACGGCTTGCGGTCGCGCGTCAGCGTGCCGCGGACGAGGTCGGCCGCGAAGTTCGCCCGGCCGATCATCGACTGCGCCGACAGCCACTGCCGGCCGCCGGGCCAGCCGCCGACGTTGGGCGGCTGGAACAGGTCTTGCCCCAGCCGGGCGGTCCAGTCGGCCACCGCCAGCGTGCTCGGCGGCGCGCCGAACATCTCCAGCGCCCGCGCGGCGGCGACGGTGAACTCGACCGGGGCGGTGACGCGCCGGCCCAGGTTCGCGTCGGCGAAGAAGGCGCGCGACCGGAGCACCGTCTCGACGCCCCAGCCGACGTCCAACTCGCGGTCGCGCAGGCCGGCGGCCAGGGCCTTGACGCCGGCCGCACTCGCGCCCCCTTCGCCCATGAATTGCTCGCACAGGCGGGACGCCAGCCGCTCGGCCGTCGCGGGCTGGTCCAGCAGCATCTTCACGAGGTCGTCGCCGGTCCACTTGCCGCGGCGGCCGAGGATCGCCTTTTACCCGCCGTCGTGGCGGACGGCCTCCGCGCGGAACGTGCCGTCGGCGACGGTCCACCCGGTCAGGGCGCGGGCGGCCTCCTTGACGTCCGCCTCGGCGTAGTGGCCGATGCCGAGCGTGAACAGCTCCATCAGCTCGCGGGCCAGGTTCTCGTTGGGGTGCCCGACCCGGTTGGCCGGCGCGTCGAGCCAGAGCAGCAGGGCCGGGTCGTGCGTCACCGCCGCCAGCAGCTCGCCGAAGGGGGCGCGGGCCAGGTCGCGGAAGGTGTCGTTCTGGCGGCGCATCGTGCCGGCGTCGCGCACCTTGGCGATGCTGGTGGCGAAGTGGTTGTGCCACATCAGGGTCAGCCGCTCGGTCAGCGGGTCGGGGCCGAACTGCATCCGGTACACCCACCACGCCTTGAGCCGCTCCGGGTCGCCGGCCGACCCGGCGAGCAGCGCGGCCACGTCGGCGAAGTCAGCCGGCACGCCGTCGGCGCGGGCCCGGCCCGCCAGCAGCCGATCGATGCTGGCTTTGGGCCCGTCCTTCAGGTCGCGCCGGAGCTCGCCCCAGGGGGCGGCGAAGCCGCCGCGGCGGTGCAGGTGCACCACGCGCCGCAGGTCCCACGGGGCCTCGTCGCTCGGCTCGTAGGGCGCCCACTTGGGTTGGTCGCGCACGGTCGCTCCTCAGGACCGCTTGACGAGCCCGCAGCGCCCTTCCCTTGCCCTTGCTGGCGCTGCGGGCTTGCAGCGGTTATTTCAGGTCGCCCAGGTCGTTGTCTTTGCCGGGCTGGACGGAGAGGTCCCGCCGCTCCACCCCCGGCGCCTGCAAGCCGTACTTCAGCCCCGGCGCCAGGCCGGTGATGCGGAAGCGGCCGTCCTTGTCCGTCAGCGCCTGGCCGTTGAGCAGCCCCGGCCAACCGCCGTCCTCGAAGCGCAGCGCCACCGGTAGGCGCCCCTTGCCGCCCCTTCCCGCGACCGTCTGCCCGAAGGAGTACGTCGCCTGGACGGTGGCGCCGGCGAGCGGCTTGCCCCCGCCGTCGAGGACGCGGCCGGCGAGGGCGCCCGTCGGCTCCAGCCGGACGGTCAGCGGGCCCTTCTGGCCGGCCGGGACGAATTCGACCCGCGCCAGCTTCTTCTCCGGGTGGGCGAACACCAGGACGTGCGGGTCCGCCGGGCCGAAACCGGCCACGGTGAACGAGTCGCCGGCCAGCTTCTCCGGCTTCTCACCGAACTGGTACCGCTGGTGCAGGCCGGCCACCCGCGCCCCCGCCAGCGGCTTGCCGTCCGGGCCGACGACCTTGCCGTCCAGGGTGCGGCCGGGCTCGACGGCGATGTCGCACCGCAGCGACTTCTCGTCCTTCGGGTCGGGGTTGATCCGCGCGAACGCCTGGTAGTCGCCCGCTTCCAGCCCGTAGGTGGTCCTGACGCCGCCCGCCGACGCCGACCGGTAGTGGTCCGCGTCGTCGGCCCGGGCCGCCAGTAGCCCCGGCCCCGGGACGGTGAGCACCGTGAACCAGCCGTCCTCGTCCGTCCCCCCGGAGTCGGTGGCGGCGACGGCGCTCGGCCCCGGAAAGTCCTTCACGTTCGGGTTGTTGACCAGCGGGCCGTAGGTGACGTGACCCCGCACCGGCTTGCCGGTGGCCTTGTCGGTGAGCCGGCCGCGGACGGCGATCCCCCCGGCCAGCTCGAGATCGACCACGAGGGGGTCCAGCCCCTGCGTGTCGGCGATCTGCGTCTTCGTGGCGTTGAAGTAGAGCTGCCCGCCCGCGGCGACGGTATACTCCTTCTGCTTGCCGACGCCGTCGATCTTGTAATGACCCTTCTCGTCGGTGGTCGCTCGCGCCCAGGTCCAGGTGGCATTCGGGACGACGACCCGGATGCCGGCGATCGGCTTGCCGGTCGTCTTGTCGCGGACGGTGCCGGCGATCGGCTTGCTCGGGCGGACCGTGAAGTTGGCGCCCGGCGGGTAGACCGCCCGGGACTCCAGGCGCAGCCCATCGACCTTGCCGGCCCGTGTGACGACTTCGACGTCGGCGTCCTCGACCCCCGCCCCGCGGATTTGCAGGTGCGCGACCCGGTCCCGGCCGAACCCCGTCAGCCGGAAACGGCCGTCCTTGTCCGTCTTCACCGAACTCGGCCCGCCCAGGTCGGTCGGGAGGTAGCGCTTCCCGGTCGTCGCGAGGTCGCCGTGTTTGGGGTCGGCCAGCCAGGGCTTCAGGTCCACCTCCTGCATGAACAGGACGCCGACGGAGACGTCGGCGACCGGCCGCCCCTCCAGGTCGAGCACGCGGCCGGCGACCGGCACGTCGTCCCGGACCAGCCGCAGCGTGAAGTCGTCGGTCTTTTTCTCGCCGAGCCAGACCCAGTCGGGGCCGTGGTCCTTCGCGACCGCCACGAGCTTCGCGCCGCGGCTCACGGCGGCGGCGGGCACGGCCGCGCGAAAGCGGCCGTCGGCGCCGGTCGTCGCCAGCATCTTCAGGTCCTCCTTCTTGACGCCCCAGGGGGCGAGGAACAGCCGGGCGCCCGCGAACGGCTTGCCGTCCGGGCCGAGCACTTGGCCGCTCACCGCGACGTCGCCCACTTCGTGCCTGCCTGTTGCCGGCGGCCGCGCGTCGCGCGCCGGCGCGGCGGCCTTTTCCTGCGGCGCCGTCTTCGTCGGCTCGTTCCCCCCGCCCGCCGGGCGCCCGCCGTGGGCCAGGGCCCCGGCGCCCGCCAGCAGGCCGACCGCCAACACCACGACGGCCATTTTCGCCTTGCCGAAGACCATCGTTCGCAGCCCTCCTTCGACGAGTTCGGCCACCCGTGCGGTACAAAGGGTTGCCGCCGCCTGCCCCGCCGCGAAGGGAAGGGCCGCCGTGAGGGCGGCCTTCGCCAACGCGTGCGGCACCGCGGCCGGTGCGGTGCTCGCCATGAGCAGGGCCGCCAGGCCGGCGGCGGAGAGAGTCAGGCCGTGCCGCACCAGCCGGGCGCGCAGCAACTCGCGGCCGCGGGCCACCCGGCTGCGCAACGTCGCCAGGGGGCAACCCAGCTGCCGGGCCGCCGCCTCGTGGGACTTGCCTTCCAAGTAGCAGAGCACCAGCGCCGAGCGGTAGCGCTCCGGCAGGTCTTGCAGCGCCCGGTCGAGCGCCTCCTGGATGTCCTGCCTGACCGCCCCGGACCGCGGGTTGGTGTCCCGCATGTCGGCCGCCCGTTTCTCGTGCACCTGTCGGCGCGCCGCCCGCGCCCGGGCCTTCAGGGCCAGGCGGTGGGTGACGCCGTGCAGCCAGCTGCCGACCGACTCGCGCTTGCGGATCGACGCCGCCCGGCGGGCCAGCAGCAGGAACGACGCCTGGAAGACGTCCTCGGCGTCCTGCACGTCCGGCAGGACGCGCCGCGACACGGCCCACACCATCGGCCCGTGCCGCAGCAGCAGGCCGGTGAACGCCGCCTCCTCGTGGCGGTCGGCGAACCGGCCCAGCAACTCGGCGTCGGACGCCTCGGCGGCGGCGTGGGTCGCGCGCAGCTCGCCCAGGTGGTGCAGGACGCCCGCCAGCCGTGCCTTTGCCATGTGCCTGACTCTCACCGTAACGTCACATCACCAGGTATAGTGCCGGCAACCGGAGAAAGTTACGCAACGGCGCGGCCAAATCCGGCCCGCGTCGCGGGTGCCCCGGCCCGGTTGTCGTCCGCCCGCCTGACGTCCACGGCGCCCGGCCGGGAATCTAGGTGTCAGATTCTCGCCGCGGCCGTGTGTAGACAGATGGCAGCCATTGCTTCGTGAC
>DASXAN010000454.1:0-9674 GCA_036406755.1 Gemmataceae bacterium | reverse complement strand
CGGTCGCCTTGGTCGCCTTACCGGCGCCGGTCGTGTCTTCGAGGACGACGATCTTGTCGTTGGGCGTCTGGCCCGGCTCGATCTGCGGGTAGTCTTCGGAGCTGGCGACCCAGAGCCGGCCGCGGGGGTCGAAGTTCATCTGAATCGGCTTGGCAAGCAGGGGGTTCTCGGCCCACAGGTTGACCTCGAACCCGTCGGCGACCTGGAACGTCGGGTGTGGCTGCGGCGTCAGCTTGGCGACGGCCGACTGCGTTCGGAACGGCGGCTCCGGCGGTTGTTCGACGGACTTGAGCGACCGCAGCTTGGCGATGACCTGCTCCTCGGCGGCGATGAGCGGGTCGAATTGCGGGATTTCGACGGCGTTGCGGCCCTGCTCCCGCTGGCGGAAGCCGAAGATGTAGGCCATGTTCGCCGGCCGGGAGCGGAAGAAGAACAATTCGTTCTTGCGGAGTATCGCGTGCCGGAGTCGCTCGGCTTGGGGGCTGTCCCGCCATCGGCCGGCCGGCCACCCCAGGGCCGACTCCAACACCTCAGCGGCCGCTCGGTATCCGGCGGCATTCAGGTGAATGCCATTGTCCGAAAGCGGTGGCGATGCCGGCCGGCCTTTGAGGCCGTCGAACAGATTGACGAACGGTGCTTCCCTGTGGGCGGCGATCTGTTGAAGGGCTTGTGTGTACTTGGCGAGGACGGCGTTGTGCGTGTCCGGGTCCGGCAGCGGTGCGGGGCCGCGGACGTGCGGCACGGGACTGAGCACGACGAATCGGATCTTGTTGGTTCCCGATTGCTCTTGGATCGTATCCATCAGCCGCTCCAGGTCCGCCGTGAACCGCGGCAGCCCGGGCTCGCCGTCGAAAGAACTCGCCATGCCGTAGCCGAGAATGACGACCGTCGGCCGCAGCTCGCGAAGTTGCTCGCGGAGTTGCTTCCAGCCTTCGTCGGCCGGCTCCAGCCCGGCCTGGAGTTTGCTCAGGCCAAACCGCGAAGCACCGGCCGGCGTGTCGGCGCTCCAGCCGATGTTGCGGAAGGTCACATCGCGGTCCGGGAACCGCGTCGTCATGGCCAGTTCCAGGTATCCGAACTGCTGCTCGCGCTCGATCAGGGTGTCTCCGAGCAGCACGACCCGATCGCCGGCGGCCAGCTCGAACGGCGGTGGCGAAGCGGCAACAGCCCCGGCCGGCAGGACGAGTGCAATGAGGCAAAACAATGTACGAGATAGGGTGCGCGGCATGGCGGGTCGCTCGGTCCGAAGGCGGGTCGGGACGGTAGTATGGTACTTGGTCCCCGGCTCCTGAGCGAGCCCCGGCATCATCGGCATGCTGCCCGAATCTTCGTTGCCGCGGCGACCGGCTATGGTACAAGGGAGTGGCTCAGACTCGCCACACTTTCTCGAGGCGTTGACATGTCCCATCTCGCGCAGTCCACTCTTCGCCGACTCCGGCGGCCGTCCGTCGCCACATTGGCAGCGCTGGCGCTGGCCGTTGGCGGAATCGGCGGCGCGGACAGGGCGGTGCCCGGCGAACGGCATTACCTGTACGTCGTCGAACCCGGCATCCGGGATTACGTGGAGCTCGGTGGGGCGGGCATCCTGGTCTTCGACATGGACAAGGGACACGCGTTCGTCCGACGGATCGAAACGCCGGCCAGCCGCGTGGCGAAGCCGGAGAACATCAAGGGCGTTTGCGCGAATGCGGCGACCAAACGACTTTACTTCACCACGCTCACCAAGCTCTACTGCGTCGATCTTTCGTCGGACCAAACGCTGTGGGAGAAGGCGCTGCCGCAGGGCTGCGATCGGATGTCGTTGACGCCGGACGGCAAGACGCTCTATGTCCCGTCGCTGGAGCGTGACATCTGGAACGTCGTGGATGGGACGTCCGGCGACGTCGTCGCCACGATTGTGACGAAGAGTGGTTCGCACAACACGGTCTGCGGTCTCGACGGCCGCTGGGCGTACCTGGCAGGACTCAGGTCGCCGCTGTTGTCTGTTGCCGATACACGGACGCGCACAGTCGTGCGGCAAGTCGGGCCATTCTCGGCCGCGGTGCGGCCATTCACGGTCAACGCCGCGCAGACACGGTGCTATGTGAACGTCAACGGCCTGCTCGGGTTCGAGGTCGGCGACCTGACGACGGGCAAGAAGCTCGCCCGGGTCGAGGTCCAGGGCGTCGAGCATGGCCCCGTCAAGCGCCACGGGTGCCCCAGCCACGGCATCGGGCTGATGCCGGACGAAACCGAGCTCTGGGTCGCCGACGGCCACAACAGCAGAGTCCACGTCTTCAGCATGTCTAGCGAGCCACCGAGGCAGACAGTCAGCATCGCCCTGCGGGACCAGCCGGGGTGGGTGACGTTCAGCCTCGACGGCCGGTTCGCTTACCCGTCCACGGGCGAGGTCATCGACACGAAGTCGAAGGCGATCGTCGTCGCGCTCAAGGATGAGAAAGGTCGGGAGGTGCATAGCGAGAAGATGGTTGAGGTGGTGTTCAAGGACGGTGTGCCGGTCCGCACCGGCGATCAGTTCGGCCTCGGCCGGGCCAATGCCCACTAACGCCACACGCCGGCTCGGTCGGAGCGGCAGCCGAGCGACCGATACAGGGCATCCACCAAGCGCGGGCCGCGATCGTTCAGCAGCACGCCGCGGCGTTGCTTGCTCATCGCATACCCGAATGCCAGCCGGGCGTCCGGGTCGGCGAAGCCGAGCGACCCACCCATGCCGGCGTGGCCGAACGCCGCCTCCGACAGGATGAGGCTGTCCCGCGCCTCCGGCGGTGCCCGGCGGTTGTCCGTAGACTTCATGTACCCGAGCGAAAATCGCAGGCCCGTCAGCAACACGGCATCGATCGCGGTCGCGGAGCTGACGTTTCGCATCCGGGCCAGGGTGTCGTCATCCACCAGTTGAACACCGCCCTTCGCGCCGCCGAGGGCGAGCGGCTCATATAGCCTGGCCAGGCCGCGGGCGTTGGTGACGCCGCCCTGGCTCGGGAGGACAGCCCGGTAGGCCTCGGGTGAGTCATGATCGCGCGGGCCGCGGCGGCCGGTGTTGTTGATGATGAGGGCCTGTAGGCCGGCCGGGTCGCGCCTGGCCTCCGCATAGAACCGCCAGACCGGCTCGCCAGGCGGGACCGGGTCGGCCCGGATCGTCGGGGCGACGCGGCCCACGTCGCCGGCCGGCAGACCAATGTGAACGTCCAATCCGAGCGGCTCGGCCACCTCCTCGCGGAGGAACGCGCCCACGTCGCGGCCGTCAACCCGGCGAATGAGTTCGCCGACCAGGTGGCCGAACGTCGTGGCGTGGTAGCCCTGCCGTGTGCCCGGCGGCCAGGACGGTTCCTCCGCCGCGAGGTGGTCAGTCATTGCACGCCAGTCGTATAACTCGCCCGGCCGCAACTGCTCGCGAATGGCGGGCAGTCCGGCCTGGTGGCTGAGCAGCCAGCGGACGGGGATCGCGTCCTTGCCAGCTTGTGCAAACTCCGGCCAATACCGGGCGACCGGTGAGTCCAAGTCGAGCCGGCCGCGGCTGGCGAGGATGTGCGCGCACAGTGCAACAGCGCCCTTCGTGCAAGACCAGACGAGGCAGAGCGTGTCCCGCGTCCACGGCCGACCTTCCGACCGATCGGCGAGGCCGCCCCAAAGGTCCGCGACCGGCCGGCCGTCCACGACGACGCAAACCGACGCGCCGATCTCGCCCCGCTCGTGGAAGTTGCGCTCGAACTCCTCGCGGACGGCGCGAAATGCCGGGTCGCAGCTGCCGTCAACGCTCATGGCTCTGGCCCTCCAGCGAGGCCCGGACTCGGGCCAGCGGCGCGAACGACCGCCGGCCTCCCAGAGCTTGCACGGACAGTTCCGCGGTCGTCGCCGCCAGCCGCAGCGTTTCGGACCAGCTCAGCGCGCTCAGCACGCCATAGGCGAGTGCGCCGTGAAAGGCATCACCGGCCGCGGTCGTGTCCGCCGCGGCGACATGCGCAGCCGGCCGGTGCTCCCACGCGGCGGCCGTGCCGTGAAGCAGCCCGCGGTTGCCGAGCGTGATGACGACCGGCCGGCCATTGAGCGCGGAGAGCACCGCGATCGCGGCGGCCCACTCGTCCGGTCCGTCCAGCGGCGGCAGGCCGGTCATCTGGCGGGCGAACCGCTCTGAGGCAACCAGGAACTCGACCCGGCCCGCCAGCGCCCGGGTGCCGTCCCGGAGTGAGCCGGCGTCGAGGACCGTCCGCGCCTCCGGGAACCGGTCCATCGCCGCCAACGACGCCGGCAGTTCGTGTCCGTCGAAGAGCAGCACGTGCGGCCGGCCGGGGACGTGGCCCAGGGCGAGGGCCGGCGACGGCACACGGCGGTTGACCACAGTTCGGCTGCCGGTTTGCTGGTTCACGAGGATGACCGAGAGGGGGGTTGGGAAGTCCGGTCGGATCTCGACCAGGGAAGTGTCCGTACCGACCGCGGCGAATTCGGCCAACACCCGCCGGCCGCGGTCGTCGTCGCCGACGACGCCGGCGAATCCACACCGCACGCCCCACCACGACAGCAGCCACGCCGCGTTGGCCGCCGGCCCGCCACCGGATTCGACCAGGGCGGGGATTTCGACCTTGCCATCCTCGGCGGGGAACTCGGCTAGCGGCAGGGTGATGTCCCAGGCCGCGTGGCCGATGCACAACACGTCCACGGCACGGGCCTCCGGCCGCGATCAGGTCAGCTCGTCCGGCAGAGTCATCTCGGCCGAGACGTTGTGCCGCCGCAGCTCATCCAGCCAGGCGTCCAACTCCGGCCGGGTCAGGTTGCCGCCCGGGGCGACCGATGTGACGTCGAGCCGCACGACCGCCTCCGGCCGTAGCCCCGCCAAGGCGATGGCCGACAGCCGTAGCTTGTCGCCGGCCGTGCGGTAGACGTGGAACAGCGTACCGCAGAGCGCGCTCAGCTCGGTCACGGCGTGGCCCTCGGGTTACGGTCGGTGGCGGGGCAGCTTCGCCCGGAAGTCGCCGAGGCTGACCCACCGCGTGTGGCGGTTCAGGTCCGCCTCGGCGACGGCCACCGTCCCCCACTCCTTCGCCTGGGCGATGAGTTGACCGGCGTGGTCGTAGACGCCGGTGACCATCCAGTTGTGGGAGACGTCCTCGTAGGTGCTGCTGACGACGTAGACGTGGTTCTCGGCCGCCCGAGCCTTGGCAAGGTCGGGGTTGCAGCCCCAGACGGGCCAGGCGATGACCTCGGCCCCGCGGTTGGCCAGCTCGCGCGCCACCTCCGGAAAGAACCCGTCGTAGCAAACCATCATCCCCACTTTGCCGAACCGCGTGTCGAACACCGGGTACTCGTGCCCCGGGCAGACGCCACTCTCGGCTTCGTTGGTCGGCAGCGTTACCTTGCGGTACTTGCCGACGAGCGAGCCGTCCGGGCCGAGCAGGGCGGCGACGTTGTAGACGACGTGCCCGGCCCGCTCGTACAGGCCGGCGACCACGTAAAGGTCATGCTCCCTGGCGAGCCGCCCGACGTACTCCGTCGTCGGCCCGGGGACCGGCTCGGCCACCTCCGCCGGCGACCGGCCGGACTGGTAGTACGTCAGCGTCTCGGGCAACACGACAAGGTCCGCCCTCTGCCGCGCCGCCTCGGCGATGAGCGGGGCAAACTGCTTGGCCTTCTCGCCGTTGCTCTTACCGTCCCTCGGCCGGTAGTGGACCGCGGCCAGGCGGACGGTCCGCGGGGCCGGCGGGTCGGATTCCGTCAGCGTCACACCGCCCCACTCGACCCGGCCGCCGGGCGCCCACATGAGTTGCAGATCGACGCGGACCTGGGCCGCCTTCGCCGGCGCCTTGTACACGCCGCCGACCTCCGTCCAGCCGCGCGCGTCCGTCGGACCGTCGGCCGGATACTCCATTTCCGCCGTCGGCCGGACACCGTCCAGGTAACGCGAGACGACCGGCCGGTCTTCCTCGATCTTGTGGCCCCGAGCATCCAGCCACGTCAGGTTGGCCACGGTGCTGCGACGCGGGACTGGGACGTTGGCGACCTTGCGGTAGGCGCGGAATGTGTACCCGTGGCCGCCGCCGACCGGCAACGTCTTCGACCAGCGGCCGTGCAGGCCCTCCCGGCTGTCTGCTTCGATCACCAACCCGCCACGGCCGTCCGGGCCGCCTGCCGGGTCGTAGGCGAAGTGCGGGCGAATCTCGTCCCGCGAGGCGGTCGGGTGCCAGCCGTCCGGGGCCCGGGCGGCCGGCGTCGGCGTGCCGGCCCGGCTCGGCAGGCCGATCGGGGCGAGGGCGATGGCGGCAAGGCCGGTGACGGTCAGCGTCAGGATGGTGCGACGAGACATGGTTGGCCCTCGCTGGCCGGCCCGGGCGGTCACAGGCCCGCGGCCGGCGTCACCGTTAGCTTGACCTCCGCGCCGTTCCGCAGCAATCGGATTTCTGCCGGCTGGCCGGGTTTCACGTCCTCGGCGGCGGCGAAGCAGTCGGTGACAGTGTCCGTCCAACGGCCGTCCAGCGTTAGCAGGCGATCGCCCGCCTTGACGCCAGCCCTGGCCGCGGCCGAGCCGGCGAACACCTCGGCGACCGTCACGCCCGGCTCTGTGTCGCCATCCGCCTTCTCGACGCGCAGCCCCCACTGGGCCGCCGGGGCCACCACCCGCGGGGCAGCCCTGTCCTTGCCGCGCCGGGGTTGGGCCGCCAAGGAGGCCATCAGCGCCTGCATGACGTCCGTCGGCTTGTAGCCGTTGGGCGTGAAGGTGAGTTCCTTCGCCTGGTAGTCGATGGCGGTGCGGTAGCGGGCGAAGAACGGGAAGCCGACGATGCCGTCGATTGGGCCGAACACGTCCGCGATCGCCTTGAGGGTCGGGTGGTCGAAGACGACGGCGTTCAGGTCCTCGGCCGCCATCGAACCGACCTCCAGTTTCTTGATCCGCACCTGACCCGGCATCAGGAAGCCGGCCGGCTTGGCCGCCGCGCGGTCGGCGCCGGTCAGCCCCGCTTCCTTGCCGACGCGGGCACTGAGGAGGATCACCGGCGCCCCGGTGTCGAAGATCAGCCGGTAAGGTCCCTTGCCGTTCACCTTCACTTGCACGGCCAAGTGGCCGCTCATGAGTCGGCCCTTCTGGAGCATCTCGAACGGCACCTTGACCGGGCCGGCCTTCTCCTCGGCACAGGCCGCCGTAAACGGAACCCCCAAGATCCAAGCACCAACGAACAACAGCGCCGTTTGGGATTTGGGATTTGAGATTTGAGATTTCATTACAGGCCCCTCCCCAGCTCGATGCTGATCTCATGCTCGCTGCCGTCGCGGGTGACCGCTAACTTGAGCTTTGCCCCTTCCGGTTGTCCCGCCAGCTTGCGGGCCGCGTCCTTGACGGAATCCACGTCGGCGTCGCCGATCCGCTTGAGCACGTCCCCGGCTTTCAGCCCGGCGTTGGCCGCCGGGCCGCCGGCGAGGACCGACCGCACCACCACGCCGCCGTCGGCGTCGGCCAGCTCGGCCCCGAGGAAGCCCCGCGGCCGGAGGGCGAAGTTCGCCGACAGGCCCATCATCCCGCCGACGAATTTCATCATCCCGCCGATCATGTTCAACCCGCCCGGGGCCGACTTGCCGCCGATGCCGCCGATCGCTGGCGGCTCGAAGTCGAGCCTCGTCCAGGCGAGTTTCGGTCGGGTGAAGTCGTACTCGATGCGGTAGCGGGCCAGTACGTTGTAGCCGATGACGCCATGCAACTCGACGCCCGCCAGCCCGAGGCCGTTCATCCCCTCGAGTTGGAACAGGTCGTCCGCACGGCCCTTGGCCCGCTCCACCACGACGCCGCCCTCGACTTCAAACCGGTCGAACGTCGCCCAACCATGCCCATCGGGCTTGACGCCGGCGGCCTCGGCCGTTTTCTTCGCCACGAAGAGGGCCGGGGCGCCGGTATCGAGGATGAAGTTGAACGGCCCCTTGCCGTTGATCTTCGCCCGGACCAGCACGTGCTGCGTCTTGGTCAGCCGGTATGGCACCAGGACGGGCGGCGCGGCGGCCTTTTTGGGGGCCGGCGGCCGGTCGTCGGGCCGGGCTAGCGGCGCGACAAGGCCGAGGACGGCGCAACAGAGGGTCAGCCGCGTGAAGCTGTTTAACATCTTTTTCTGGGGGGACAATTTGGGACATTTTGGGACATTTCCGGCCGGGCGATAATCGCCGGCCGGATGAACTTCGTTTGGCAGTGCCACACGCCGCGACATTTGGCGACACTCCGAGTCCGGAAACGGCCGTTCCGCGACCGCGGGCCACATGACCCGGCACGGAACGAGCCATTTTAACCGTAGGGTACTAACTGCGAGATGCAAGCGGCCAAGACGGGGAGACGCGGCCATTCCGGCCGCGAATCCGGGCTGTCCGCTCACCGCCCGGCCGGTCGGGCCGGGGCGAGCGGGCCGCGGCGCAGCGGGACAAGGATGCGCTTGGCCTCGTCCAGATACCACCGCACCGGCCCGGGCTTGTCGGCGCTGGCCTGGAGGAAGCCGAAGCACATTTCGTTGGTCGTCTGCTCGCCGAATCGGACCACCTGAGGCGGGTCGTGCGGGTTGAACGGGTTCTTGCGGCTGTTGTCGTAGACGCCCTCAATGTCGAACCGTGTGCCGGCCTTCACGGCCAGCGGCTCCTTGAAGTAGTAGGTTTCCTGCCAGTTGTAGTCCCAGTCCTTGATGGCGATCACCGTCTCCGGCTTGCCGCCGGGCGGCGCCATCGTCACCGCGATCCGCCGGCCGATCAGGTGCATGTGCGGCATGACCGAGTAGACGGTGCAATCCTCGGCGAGCCAGATGCTGCCCTTGATCGGGTAGTCCTCGACTCCGGGCGGGATGAAGAAGTTGAGGGGGTTACGGATCGACGGGCCGATGACGACCGGCTCGATCGTCCGCGCGACCGGCTTCTTGGCGAAGTAGAACCCGATCTGCGTGCGGTCCGTCTCGACGCGCCCGGTCCGGTGGTAGTGGGCTTGCAGGACGATGTCACTGTCCTTCGGCAGGAAAAAGCCGACGCCGTCCGGGACGACGTGCGGCATCTGACCAGGCGCCCAACCGCCGATGCCACCGCGGGGCAGGAAGCCGACGCCCATGCGCCGCGAGTAGCCGGGGCCGTGGTCGGGCAGGTCGGTGGCGTCCTTGTCCTTTTCCTGTTGTTCCTTCTCCAGCGCCCGGCCGCGACCCGAGGCGTCGATGAAGTTGAGTGTGTGGTGGACGACCCGCCGGTTGCCCGGGCGGACCTCGTAGGCGACGACGTATATGTCCTGGGTCAGCCCGGTCGGCAGGACGAAGCAGCGGAACAGGTCGGTGCCACTGGGGCCGATGGTGAAGTCGGCGGGCGCGGTCAGCACCAGGTCGGGCGGGCCGAGCTGCCAGCCGGAGACGAACCTGGCCGGCGGCGGGGCGTCCTTCGGGTCGCCTTCCGGCGTGCCGGCATCAACCCACGCGGCCAAGGTGGCGATGTCCTTATCCGATAACCGCCGGTCGTCGGCGAACGGGTGGGCGGCCTCGGTCGGCTTCCACGGCGGCATCTTGCGGTCGGTGACATACTCCTTGATGTCGGCCGCCCAATTGACCGCGTGCCGGTAGCTGGTCAGCGAGAACGGCCCGACCTCGCCGGGGCGGTGGCAGCCCTGGCAGTGCTTCTGCAGGATCGGGGTCACGTCGCGATGGTATGTCACGGCGGCGTTGGCGGCCGCGACCGGTTTGGCC